>JAVEXH010000060.1:0-10412 GCA_034004175.1 Spirochaetia bacterium | reverse complement strand
TAGCGGAGGTAGGGTGCAAGCGCAGTATTGCATGAACTGCCGGTGCCATCGTAGGTAAGGGAGACCACCGGGACACCGGTGATTTCCTCGATGCGTCTGTTCATGGCTTCGGTTACCAGTCCTGCGCAGCAGAAGACTGGGCTGAGTTGCACGAAGAGCGATACCTCAGGGAAGTGTTTCTTGATATACCAGGTCTTGAGCAGGTTTTCCGATGATTCACCCGAGTTCTCGAGTATTACACCATACCGGGACAGGATCTCTTCGCTTGAATCATTGAACTCCGGGTCGGTCTGTTCCAGTACCCGGTCGAAGATGCGGTAGTATGCCTTCTCCATTATCCTGGACGCGGCTAGCAAAGCGCCGAACCGGAATCGGGCTCCGTATCGACCCTCCTTCATCCACCGCGAGAAATAGCTGTCAGCGATCATTTTTGCATACTGGTTGTATGGCATCGAGACAACCTCACCACCATTCTCTTCTATGTATTGTATGACCTTCTGATTCATGACTGAATTGTCCCGGACATAGAAATCGCCGAAAAGGGCAACCAGTGCGTTGCGGTAGCTGCGGTCATAGGGTATGGCCTCGAAACTGGCAATTATTTCCTCGGCGGCTTTTACCTTGTTCCTGCGCCTGTCTTCGAAGGCTGGAACCAGGATTTGCATAGCCCTGGATACGCAGGCATCCGTCATTCCTTTTACTTTCTCGTATGGACGGATGCGGCAGGCCAGGCGTCTGATGAGACCGGCAAACAGGTATGATTGATATGCGTCGATTGCGGCAAGAGGAGATATTTCCAGAAACGACAGCTCGCCGACATAGACCATGGCCTTTTCGAAACCTCCGCCCATGCCATCCAGTATGAATTTCATCTGGTGCGGATAGAGCGGGATGTTGCAGGAGAAGGCTGATCTGGCCATCCAGATTGCACAGTCTGCCGGATCCAGTCCTTCCTTGCGAACTGTGTGAACGAAAGACTCCACTATTGCATTCAGGGGCAGGCATTGACCTGAGTTGGTGGACAGGCTGGCTCGTATTGTTGCGTCGGTTTCTTCCATCACGACTGCATGTACACCAGCGGCACGCAGGCTGGCAGCCAGCAAAGGAGCGGCAAGTTCATCCCAGTTTGGAAGAAGCAAGGTCTTGCCTTTGAGTTCCGTGCGGTAGTGGGGGTTGGCTGCGGAAAAATTGTGTCCAGCCTCCGGATTCTTAGTGCGTGCCGCCTCTTGCCAATGGTTCCGGAATGAACGTACTGCTGCCTCTATCCGGGTGCCATAACCCAGGGAACTGTCATGGTCGTCCAGTTCCAGTATCAGGTAGGGCTTGCCATAGGCATCCATCAGGGACTTGAAGGCATCCAGTACAAACGAATCCGGTCCACACTTGAAAGAGGTGATGAAGACGGGATACAGGCCATCTGTCCGGGCAGTGGTTTCGGCAGCTTTCAGTATCTGTTTCCCGTAGCCCCAAGGCAGTTCCCTGATCATGGGCAGGATTTCAGACAGGGAATCAGGGGTCTCTTCCAGCATGTCCTGGTACCAGGCCCGCACTCCACGATCGTTTATCAGATCCGGGATTCCCTTGTTCATGTCCGGCATCAACACGGAATATGGCCGGCCAAGCAGGACAATCCCTATATCCCTGCCTGTCTTTCCATGTTCAGTCCGGAAAGCCTCTTTCAGTTGCTGATCTTTCATGGTGCGGAACCGCTGGGTCAGATCCCAGGCATCGTTGATGTTTTTGTAGGTCACCTTGAACTTGCCCTTTTCGGTCAGGCAGCGATGCAGCTCATTTGTTACGTGGAAGCTTGTGTAGCCAACTTCGACAAGAGGCATCAGGAAGCGATCAGCCTCACCGAGTTGTGAAACGAGAGCTGACGAGAACTGGGTGTTGTAACAATATTGTTGCTTGCCTTCTTCATGATCCTGCTTCTTTTCAAGGTACCGGGGAAGGAAAATGAAATCAGCTGATTCCATCAGGGACAGAGCATGGCCATGCAGGGCGGCGATAGGTGCACAGAACTCCGCGCCCATGTGGTTCTTCCCATTGGCCACGGCAGTGCCGTCGGTACTGCTGACTATGGTCCTGATTCCCAGCGTGGAGAAGAATAGCTGCCAGAAATCCAGCTCGCCAGCCAGGGACAGAGCTGCCGGCAGTCCTATCGAATGATTCCCGGATTCCGGAGCTGATCTGGTTGCAGCTCTGTCCCTGGATTCCAGACCAATGGCTGCCAGAGCATCGGATTCGGCCTTTGCACGGATACTATCCAGGCTGGGAACACTGTGCTTCTTTGCAACATATGCTTTGGTACCGTATTCCCGGCCACAGAGGAAGCCGAATGCAACTTCTTCGCCACCGGCCTTGGCTACAGACAATTTGCAGTGATTACCACAGAGCTCGCATATTTCGGTCCGTACGGGAATCGGGGTGTGGCACAAGCCGAGACCCCGGAACGTGGTAGTCTGGATACCCTGATCAAGCAGGGTCAGAGCCGCTCCATAGGCACCGGTGAGGTGGCAGTAGGCTGAAACCAGTATGGGGCGTCCCAGCTTCTGCTCGAATGCAGCCACCAGTGCACGGTTTTTGGCTGTGGCACCCTGAAAGAACACTACCTTGCCTATGGCTTTGCCGGCGGCTACCTTGCGGAGGTAATTTTCTCGTACAGCATGCAGGGCTGCAGCCAGCACCTCCTCTACGGAACAGCCGGTTGCCAGCAGATGGTTTATGTCCCTTTCCATGAAAACTGTACAGCGATCGCTTACTCTGGGTGCCCTGACGCCGGATACCAGGTCTGCGTAGGCTCCAATGTCCACTCCAAGCTTCCTGGCTTGCTCTTCCACAAAACTGCCAGTACCGGCCGCGCATACATTGTTCATGATGGATGCAGTAACCCTGCCATCATACAAGGTGGTGAATTTTGAATCCTGGCCACCTATCTCTATAATGGTGTCCACGGAAGGATCCAGCTTTACGGCTGCCCTGGCATGGGCACTTATCTCGTCAAGTACAAGGTCTGCTCCTGCGATACCGCCGATGAAAGCCCTTCCTGAGCCGGTAGTAGCACAACCGTCAATTTCAAGGGTAATGCCTTTTTGGCTGGCCAGCTGCTCGATGGCTTCGAGCAGAGCCTGAAACGCTTCTACGGGCTTCCCGGCAGTCCGTGTATAGAACCCAGCCAGCATGGCGCCCTCTGGATCAATCAAGGCAGCCTTTGTGCTAGTGGATCCTATGTCAAGGCCGAGGCAGGCTCTGGTGCGGTACTTGATATCTGAATAAACATCGACCTCCACGTCCATTCCCTGCGTGCCATGCAGCATGCCTGCATGTTGGACGTAGTTTTCGTGGGCTGAGAAGTCCGGATAGTCGGACTGGGTCAGGGACAGAGCTGGATAAAAATCAGATTTGTCCAGTTTGCGCTCATTTCTGAGCAAGGAGGCTGTATGGAAGGGTTTGTGCTGTCGCAATTGCATGTCGGTCGCAGGAGAAAACCTTTCTCCTGTGACCTCGTTTCCCTTTGGGTTTGCCCGTGCATTGTCGATCTGTGCCAGTTGTGCCCGGAGCAGGAGTGCTGCCCCGATGGCACCATGATACGGGGCTTCGGAATCCCGGATGATCTGCAGTCCGGTCTGTTCGCGTAGACGTTTCAGCACTGCATCATTGAGGGCTACACCGCCGCTGAAAACCACGGGTTCCTGTACAGGTTCTCCTTTGAAAAGGGCATCGATGATGTTGCGGGCAAGTCCGCGGCAGAGTCCGTCGGCAATGGCTTCCTGTGGATAGCCCTCCTGTTGGGAATGTATGAGATCGGTTTTCGCGAACACCGCACAGCGAGTGGCTACTTTGGGTGCCTCTCCTGTATTGGAACAGGCCAGGCGGGCCAGGGCTGCTGCATTGGCAAGACCCAGGCGTCCTGCTTGCTGATCCAGAAAGCTGCCGGTACCTGCAGCGCACCCTGAGTTGCTGCGACTGCCAGCGTACTGACCGTCCTCAGTCAAGCGGGCCAGTGAATATTTTTCACCACCTACAACCAGGATGGACCCGGCATCGGGATAGCGGGACTGTACCGACTCGATGGCGGCAATCTGGGGATCGTACCAGGCACGCTCTTCGATGCCCGAATCTGTCCTGCCTGTTGCGGCCATGGCAACCACTGTGGACAGGTCAAGCTCCGTGTCCATGGCGGCTAGTGCCAGGTCGATGTCACCGGAGTGGAAGCGGTAGAATCTATCCACTACTGTTCCATCTGCCTTGATGGTGGCCGCTGCCATGGCTACCGAACCAATGTCAATTCCCAGTATCAATCCAGATCCGTTCTCCATCTCCAGCCCCTTGCTGTAGCCTCAATCATCAAGTTGGTCTTTTACAAGATCCCACAGTCCAGTTACTCCGGCACGCCAACCTCTCCGGTATGCCCTCTTTGCATCCTCTGGTTCCATTAGTGCTGTCCCTCCAGACCTGTGTTTCTTCTCCCAGAGCTCGGTGCATAGGTCCTCGGCTGCAGACGCTGTTGCATCGCCATCCTGCCCGGGTCTGCTGCTCTCGATCAGGGTAACTACCGAAATGAGGTCTGCGTAATGAGCTTTGCCTGCCCAGGCTCCACCTTCAGCCTCGCCATCGAGGCGTGCATTTTCGAGCCATCCACGCTTCTCGGCTTTGAGCCTTTCTACTATCTGGGGGATGTCTTCCTTGCCGGACAACATTCTGTGGAACTCTTCTTTTGCTTTGATCGCTTCCGATACAGCGTCCTGGAAGAGTTTTGAAAGATTGAAGGATGAACGCCACTGGTCTATCTTGTCGAAAAGAGTCTCGTTTACGGTAAGGGTAATTTTCCTGGCCATTATCACTCCTTGCAATCAACACGTGCTGAAATATATATACGTATTATTTATTTGTACACGTATTGATTGTCAAGTATCCTGTTCAGGGTTGTGGGATGTGTATGGTGAGCAGGATAGGCACAGGGTCTGACGATATCGCTTGTGAACAACCAAAAGCCTGACAAAATCCGCGAAGCTCTTGACATTTCTTCCTGTATCCTGCATTATCCATCGACTATCCGTTCGGGAGCGGTGACTTCCATTTATGGGCGGCAGTTGCGTATTGCGGGTTCCGTGATGCGGTGTGCGAGGTTCCACAACCTCGAGCGCAAGGGTTTTTGGACACGCCCGCCAGGGTACGGTCCAGGGGCGCCAGCGCAAGCGATCTTTGGAGGACACATGAAAGATAGAATCCGTGTCAGACTTAGGGGTTTCGACGTCCGTCTTATTGACGACAGCGCGAAGTCCATCGTGTCTACCGTCCAACGGGCGGGAGCGAAGGTGGCGGGGCCCATACCCCTGCCGACCAAGATCAGCAAGTATACGGTACTCAGGTCACCGCACGTGCACAAGAAAGCGCGCGAGCAGTTCGAAATGAGGACTCATAAGAGGCTGATCGACATTCTTAGCCCCACCGCCGATGTGATGGAAGCACTGATGAAACTCGAGCTACCCGCTGGAGTGGACGTGGAAATCAAGCAGTAATGGGCGGTTTTGTACCGTACCGTTCAACGCTCAGGAGTAACCGATGATAGGACTTATCGGAAAGAAGATCGGCATGACCCAGGTCTTCGACGATACCGGACGGCTCACGCCAGTTACGGTCATCGCCGTTGAACCGAATACGGTCATTGGACAGAAGACAGTCGAGAAGGATGGCTACAATGCTGTCGTTGTCGGCTATCGCGAAATGAAGCCAATCCAGATTACCAAGCCGTATGCAGGCCAGTTTCCCGAAGGAATCGCGCCCAAGAAGCTCGTCAAGGAGCTCAGGGATTTCAGCGAACCTGTTGAAGTGGGACAGGCTCTTGGCGTTGCCCTCTTCGAGGGAACCCGTTTTGTCGATGTTTCGGCAACAAGCAAGGGCAAGGGCTTCCAGGGCGTAATGAAGCGCTGGGGTTTCGGAGGCGGACGCAATACCCATGGTTCCAAGTTCCATCGTGAACCCGGTTCCACTGGCCAGAACACCTATCCCCACAGGACCTTCAAGAACAAGAAGCTCCCTGGTCATATGGGTTCTGACAGCGTTACTGTCCAGAATCTCCGGATTGTGAAGATCGATGTTGAGAACGGCTTCATACTCGTTCGTGGTGCCATACCTGGTACCCGCAACAGTGTTGTTGTTGTCAGCTCGGCCGTCAAGAAAGTTAAGTGAGGGTAGACTGATATGGAAGGCAAAGTCTTTTCAGTTCAGGGCAAGGAACTCAGGACGATCGAGCTGTCGGATGCAGTTTTCGGACTACCTGTCAACGAGGACGTCATCTGGTATGCCATCAACAATGAGTTGGCCAATGCCCGCGTCGGCACTGCCGACACCAAGACCCGCAAGGAAGTACACGGCACCAACCGCCGTCCCTACGCCCAGAAGGGTACCGGCCGCGCAAGGCAGGGCGACGTAAAGAGCCCTATCTATGTAGGCGGTGGAATCGTGTTTGGTCCCCACCCGCGGGATTACTCCTTTTCCATGCCCAAGAAAGCCAAGCGCCTGGCCATGAAGAGCATCCTGAGCCTCAAGGCCCAGAATGAGTCCATGAAAGTGGTCGAGGATTTTTCGGTCGAAAGTGGCAAGACCAAGGATTTTTACGAGTTGCTCAAGGGTCTTCTCCCCAGGGAAAAGAACGAGCGCACGGTTGTCATCCTCAAGGATGACGATGCCATGGTGAAGCGCGCCGGACGGAACATCCCCTGGTTGCATTTCCTCTCGTACAACCGGCTGCGTGCCCATGACCTGTTCTACGGCCGTACGGTCATCGTGATGGAATCCGCGGTGAAGAATCTCAATGATTTCTACGCGGACAAGTAAGGAAGGCTGACATGCAGTACGACAGCATACTGATAGAGCCGGTTCTCAGCGAGAAGACCAACGTCCTCCGCGAGAAAGGCAAGTACGTTTTCCGCGTGGATCAGAGGGCAACCAAGATCCAGGTGAAGGAAGCTGTGCGCCGGCTTTTCGAAGTGCACCCGATTTCGTGTGCCATCATAAACGTCAAGGGCAAGCCCAAGAGGCTCCGTTCGCGCGCCGGCTATACGTCGGCCTGGAAGAAGGCCGTGGTGAGCCTCGCAAAAGGCGAGACCATCAAGGTTTTCGAAGGCGCGTAAGGTAAGGGGAATACTATGGCTATAAAGACATTCAGGCCGATAACCCCCGGACTCAGGCACCGGGTGCAGGTGGTGAACGAAGCTCTCACCATCGGCAACGAGCCGCAGAAAGCTCTTACCAAGGGCAAGAAGCAGATGGCGGGCCGGGCCAGCAATGGCCGCATATCCGTCAGACGCCAGGGCGGCGGGCACAAGCGCAAGTATCGTATGATCGACTGGAAGCGCGACAAGTTCGGCATACCTGCCGTTGTTGCGACTATTGAATACGATCCGAACCGTTCGGCTAACCTTGCCCTGCTCAACTATGTTGATGGCGAGAAGCGTTACATCATAGCCCCCAAGGGCTTGATGGTTGGACAGAAAGTCATGAGCGGTCCTGAAGCTTCCATGGAAATCGGCAACGCCCTCCCGCTGGAAAACATCCCTGTGGGCTTTACGGTCCACAATGTCGAGCTTACTCTCGGCAAGGGTGCCCAGATGGCGCGTTCGGCTGGTGCCGGTGCTTTGATAGTGGGTTCTGACGGTGACTATGTGACCATCAAACTGCCGTCAAACGAGCTTCGCCTGGTCTTCAAGAAGTGCATTGCCACCATCGGTGGTGTAGGCAACGAAGACCACATGAACGAGCGTTTCGGCAAGGCCGGTCGCGTCCGCTGGCTGGGCAAGCGCCCCAGGGTACGCGGTGTCGCCATGAACCCGGTAGACCACCCGCATGGTGGTGGTGAGGGTCGTGGCAAGGGTTACAAGCAGCCGGTTACGCCATGGGGCCAGCCGTGCAAGGGATACAAGACGCGCGATTCTCACAAGCCGTCGAGCCGCTTCATTGTGAAGCGCCGTAAGTAAAGGATAGGAGCGAAACCGTGTCCAGGTCAGTCAAGAAGGGCCCGTTCATAGAGAAGAGCCTCTACAAGAAGGTCATCGAGGCGTCCAAGGCCGGCGACAAGAAGGTTATGAAAACCTTCTCACGTTGCTCCACGATCATCCCTGAGATGGTTGGCCTTACGCTTTCGGTGTATAACGGGAAGAGCTGGGTGCCGGTCTATGTGACCGAGAATCTCGTGGGCCACAAGCTCGGCGAGTTCTCTCCCACCCGCGTGTTCCGCGGTCATGCCGGCTCCGACAAGAAGGCCGGAAGGAAATAGGTGGCAACAATGGCAAATACATCCGGTTATCCGGCATACGCCAAGTTCCTGATGGCCTCTCCCTCCAAAGTCAGGCCTGTGGCGGATCTTGTCCGCCGCAAGCCGTACAACGAGGCTGTCGCGATTCTCGAGAACCTTCCCCACAAAGGGGCAGGGCTTATCCGCAAGGTGGTCATGTCTGCCGCTGCGAATGCCCTGAACCAGAATCGCAAACTTGCAGAAGACATGCTTTATGTGAAGGAGCTGCGGGTCGATGATGGTCCGCGCATGCGTCGCGTCTGGTTCCGCGCCCGGGGGCGCGCCGACATGCTCGTGAAGCAGATGTGCCACATCAGTGTGGTCGTCGACGAAATCGGTAGGGCGGAGGCATAAAGTGGGTCAGAAAGTAAATCCAATCGGGCTGCGCCTTGGCATCAACAAAGACTGGAAGTCCCGCTGGTACGTCGATCCCCGCGATTACGCGAAGACGCTCCATGAGGACCTGGCGCTGCGCAAGCGCATGTACCAGCTTCCTGAGGCCAAGAACGCGGATATTTCAGAGATCGAGATCATCAGGCATCCCCAGAAGGTGACAATTGTCATCCACACTGCCAAGCCTGGCGTACTCATCGGCCAGAAAGGCGCCAACATAGAGCGCATTGGTCTTGAACTGCAGAAATATGCTTCCAAGAAGATCAACATAAAGATCAAGGAAGTAAAAAAGGTAGAAACCAATTCCCAGATCGTAGCCCAGGGCGTATGCCGCCAGCTCGAGGGACGGGGTTCTTTCCGCAGAACGATGAAGATGGCCGTTGGTACTGCCATGAAGGGTGGAGCCCAGGGTTGCAAGGTCCGCATGTCAGGTCGTCTTGGTGGCGCCGACATGAGCCGCACCGAGGAATACAAGGAAGGCCGAGTGCCCCTTCATACCCTCAGGGCGGATATTGACTACGGCTTCTACGAAGCCAACACGACCTACGGCAAGATCGGCGTCAAGGTCTGGATCTGCAAGAGCGACAACGCCCTCATGGGCGACAAGAAGGAAGACGCCGGACTCATGCCCGGTCGTCCCCGCCGCGACGGCGAGAGGTCTGACCGTGGTGCTCCCAGGGGCCCCAGAACCGGTGGTGACCGCGGTCCGCGTGGTCCGCGGGACTCGGGCAGCAGAGAGGCAAGGAGCTAAACCATGCTTTCACCTAAACGAGTCAAATACCGCAAGGTACAGCGCGGCAGAACCAGAGGCGAGGCGCATTCCGGCAACTCGATTGCCTTTGGTGAATTTGGCCTCATGTGCCAGGAGCCGATGTGGATTACCAACAGGCAGCTGGAAGCAGCCCGTGTCGCCCTCAACAGGTCGATCAAGCGCGGTGGCAAGGTCTGGATCCGGATTTTCCCGGACAAGCCATACTGCAAGAAGCCGCTTGAAGTCCGCATGGGCAAGGGCAAGGGTGGTCCTGAATACTGGGTCGCCGTAGTGAAGCCAGGAACGGTCATGTTTGAAATTGCCGGTGTTCCCAAGGAAACCGCCGCAGAGGCCATCCGCCTTGCGGGATCCAAGCTGCCGATCAAGACCAAGTTCGTGGTCCGGGCCGACATGGAGATGGAGTGATCAGATGAAGAATTCATTCAAGGAGCTCAAGCTCGATGAGCTCATCGCCAAGCGCGAGGAGCTCAGGAAGAAACACTTCGACCTCCGCTTCCAGATGGTTATCGGCCATGTAGAGAATCCGCTCCTCAAGCGGACCCTGCGCAGGCAGATCGCCCGGCTCAACACTTTGGTGTGCCAGCGCGAGCGCCAGGCCGAGAAAGCCTGAGGGAGGGACGGATCATGGAAGAAACGAAGAGGAAAGAAAAGCAGACCCTGCAGGGCGTAGTGGTCAGCGACAAAATGCAGAAAACCATTGTGGTCGAGATCATGATGCGCAAGCTGCACCCGCTGTACAAGAAGTACCTGACCAGAACCAAGAAGGTCAAAGCCCACGACGAGAACAACGAAGCGAAGACCGGCGATACTGTCCGCGTGGTCGAGTGCAGGCCGCTTTCGCGCGACAAGCGCTGGCGCCTGGCTGAAATCGTCGAGCGCGCGAAATAAGCGTCTGAGAGGATCGGTATGATACAGGTTGAATCCAGGCTTAACGTGGCCGACAACTCCGGC
>JAVEXH010000059.1:0-10464 GCA_034004175.1 Spirochaetia bacterium | reverse complement strand
TACCGAGATCACCGAGAAGGCCAGGGTCATGGTCACCTGTATGCTGTGATGCCGTTTGTCAGGATTGCTGCGGTTCATGCCTGTTCCTGTATTCTGTGGGGGTACAGTTGGCCACCTTCCTGAAGCTCAGGCTGAAGTAGTGGGCATCACGGTAGCCTGTCTTTTCGGCTATCTCGTAGGTCTTCAGGTTGGTGGTTCTCAGGAGTTCCTTTGCCTTGCGTATGCGGATATCCGTCAGATGTTCAACGAACGTCTTGTCGTGATATCGTTTGAGATTGGCGCTCAGGTAGCTGGTACTTATGTACAGATCCTTGCAGAGGGTCTGCATGGACAGATCAGGATCGGCATAACGGGCTTCCAGATATGTCAGGGCTTCACGGACCTTGGTTCCGGCAAAGTTTTCCTGTCTGGTTCCGGCAAAGGCAATTATACGTTCCACAAGGTTCCTGAACCAGGAGCCTACGTCATCCAGGCTTTTGAGCTGTCCCAGTTGTGCAAAGGGATCAGTGCCAGGAGCAAAAACCTCAGTGGCAGGTATCTCGAGGTCTTCCAGGCTTTGCAGTATGGCCGCAAGGACCAGCCGCAAGGTGGAATGGTATTCATCCATGGAAAAGGGCCGGGATCTGAAGAATTCCGTCATGGCCTCTATCTGGCTACGGCAATCATCAAGGTTGCACACCCGCAGGGCAGAGGATATGGCTCTGCCCCAGGCAGGGCGGCTGAAACGCTCGTTGCCTACCATCGATCCAAACTCGCGGAAGGCATTGACCCCTGTCTTGCCCCGGAGCAGAGCCAGTTGCAGGGCCCGGATGGCGTCGGTGTAACTCTGGTGCAGGTTCCCGAAATCAGCCACTGCTTCGCCCACGCCGATAACCATGTCCTCCAGCCCCGCATTCAGCAGGTTCCTGCGTATGGCCTCGGAGGCCTTGAGCCCTTCCCGGTACAGGGTAGTTGCCTGGCTCCCCCAGCTCAGCACGACCAGGCGGTCATCAACATTCTGGAAGACCACACAGGTAAGCCTGTCCTGCAGGTCTTTTTCCAGAAAATTGCGCTCCGACATCATGGCCATGTCAAAGTCTTCACCGCTCTTGCGCTTTGCGAGGTCCAGTACCATGCATTGCCAGGCACTATCGGCAGTGGGGATGGGAAGATCAAAATAACGCAGCCGTTCCGTTGCGGCTTCCGGTTTTATGCGTCCTTGTACCAAGGCATTCAGGAAACGTTCCTTCATAAGCGGCAGGCTCTCATCCAGTTGCCTGCGTATGCGTTCCAGATCGAGCCTGGCTGCCCGCTCTGCATCCAGGGTCTGTTTGACTTTTCGTAGGGTTTCCTTGAACTCACCCGGGGTAATGGGTTTTACGATGTAGTCGTGGACCTGCAACTTGAGGGCCCGCCGGGCATATTCAAAATCGTCAAAACCGGAGATGATGATGATCTTGGTGGCCGGAGCCAACGATGCCAGGCGCTCGCTCAGGGCCAGGCCATCCATGAAGGGCATGTTGATGTCAGTCATCAGCACGTCGGGAGGGGAACGCTCCGCTAGCTCCAGGGCTTCATTGCCGTTGGTACAGGCTCCCGCGAAACGGAAGCCCAGTTCTTCCCAGGGTATGGTATCCCGGATTCCCTCGCGTATTTCCGGCTCGTCATCCACCAGCACGAAGCTGTATAAACCATTTTGCATCCCAGCCTATCCCCGGGACAGGTAGCGGTAATCCGCCTCCATAGCCTCAAGCACGCCGTCGAAGGCGCCCAGATCCCAGCCAAGATCCAGCACCGTATAACGGTTGCGTATCATCTGGGCCAGTCGGGCTGTGCCAATGGCTTCTTCACGGGCAAGGCCGATGTCCTCGGCGCAGACCGGGCAGCCAGCTCGGGCCAACTGGTCACGCAGTTCGTCGTACGGGGGCAGACGGGACAGCACGGTAGTCCTCAGCTGGCCCCATTGATCACGCAGGGCTTCTGCCATGCGGGCATGGGTTTCAGGGGGCATCAGTTTTTCCAGGGCGGTGACCACTGTCTCCTCGAGGGCAGGCCTGCCCCTGAAGGCTTCCCTGACCTCGGCCTCCCTGGCAGCCATGGTCGGCCTGGACCTGGGATCTGCCCGGGGAGGTTCCTTGGATCTGAACAACAGTTCAGTGAAGGCAGCTGCGCAGAGGGTGCCAATGGCCACCTTGTGCCCGTGGGTTACCGGCACGCCGCCCACGGAGAGGTCAGCCATCTCCCAGACATGGCTGAACAGGTGCTCGCAACCTGAGACCGGGCGGGAACTCCTGGTGTACTGCATGGCAAAGCCGGTCAGTGCCAATGCCTCGAAGAGGGTCTCAAGTGAGGGTCCGTCACCCCTGTGGGCACCTTCGGAGGCAATCAGTGCAGCCTCGAGCCCGGTCTGGGTCATGGCCCAGGCCTTTGCGTCGATAGGCTCGGTGCCCGGGGCGCCTGCTGCGCCTGCGGCCTCGGCTATGAGCCAGTCGGTGCCGGCTATCACCTTGCCGGCAAGGTCCCCGAAGCCCGAGGAGGCCAGGTAGGCCGGAGCAGCGGCCAGCACTGCACTGTCGGCCACCACAACCCGGGGGGCAGGGCAGGCAAAGGTGCGTTTGAAGCCCCGGTCCAGCAGGGCCGAACCTGCAGAGGTGTACCCGTCCACACTGGCCGCGGTAGCCACGCAGAGGTAGGGCAGGCCTGCCTCGTGGGCTCCGCGCTTGACCAGATCGTTCACCGTGCCTGCACCAACGGAGATGACCACCCCCGGTTGCGGGGTCTGGACACGGAGCAGGGTGCCCAGGGCTTTGGCCTGGGCATAGTCGGCATGAAGCCTTGGCTCCGCCGGATAAATGTGGCTGCCCAGGATTTGGATGCCGGCATCTTTGAGTATTTCCTGGACCTTCAGCCCTGCGGCCTGCATGGTATTGCCGTCGGCCACCAGGAAGGCCTCGCCGGGTAGTGTGCCGCCCGGGGAAGCGCCGTCGGAACCGAAATGGTTGCGGATCAAATCCGGCAACTGCGCAAGGGCGTCCAGACCCAGAGCCATGGCCCTGGTATCGGATGCAAGCTCAAGGCATTCACTGATGGTTGGTATGGTTTTGCTGGTTGGCATAGTGCTGCCTGTTTGCATGGTGTCGCTGGTTGGTAGATTGCTGTGGTTTGCTTCTGTCATGGCAGGCACAGTATAGCTGATCTTCTGTCAGCGTGCCATTATTCCCGAATCGGCTTAAGGAGTCCGTTTTTGTTTTTCGGCTACTTCAAGTCCAGGTAGCGGGTGGGCTGAATCGTGGTGTGAATGGTATTCAGATACAACTGCTGAATGCCGGGATGCAAGTGCCAAACAGACATCCCGCAATTCACTCACCAGGCGGAGTCGGGCGGTGACTGCCTCCGGGGATAGATCCACGGTCATGAGGAGCCACCTTCGAGCCGCTCGATGTCTGCAAGATCTTGCAGTCTTCCACTATGGCGCTTCATGTCGATAAGGCCTGCTTTCGAGGCAAACCAGACGGGTCCGAATTCGGTTTCAATAAGCTGGCGGTGTGTCCAGGCTTCCTCTCCGGCATCCGGCGCTTCAAGGATATCCACCGTCAAGTGCTCTGTTCCAGAGGTTTTCATAGTCCTGATCATCCGGACTTGTCCCTGCCCAACTGAAAGTCTGGAAACTTCCTGGTAACCCAGCCGGGCAAGGACGGTCAGCGCATCCTCTATGGACGTAGAGGCCACCAGAATGTCGATATCCTGGGTCGCCCTGGCGTGGCCATAGACGGCCATTGCCATACCGCCGCATACAGCATAAGGAACAGCGTTGTCATTGAGGATGGTAACAACTGCACGGAACTCTTCCAGAAGGTTCATTACTAGTAATTGTACTGGATTTCCAAGTCAATGTCCTCCTCCATATTGCGCATTGCCCCCGACTTCGGTACGATCTGCTCAAGATGAAAACCTACGAAGAGATCAATGCGAAGATAGAGGCAAAAACGGCCTTGGTCCTTACGGCTGAAGAAGTCATCGATTATGTCGATAAAAAAGGGCTTGAGCAGGCTGCCAAGGAAGTAGATGTGGTTACCACTGCCACCTTCGGACCCATGTGCTCTTCCGGTTGTTTCCTGAACTTCGGGCATGCTCTGCCCAGGATGCGCATCACCGAGGCATGGATCGACGATGTGCTGGTATACAGCGGCATAGCTGCCGTGGATGTATACCTTGGTGCCACCCAGTTGCGCCAGAATGATCCGGCCAACATGGACTACCCCGGGGAGTTCCGCTTCGGCGGCGGCCATGTCATGGAGAAGCTGGTGGCCGGAGAGGAACTCCAGCTCTTCGCCCTCTCGTACGGCACCGATGACTACCCCCAGAAGGAACTGCGCACGTACTTCACCATCAAGGACCTGAACCAGGCCATCATGGTGAACCCCCGCAACTGCTACCAGAACTACAATGTGGCCATAAACTGCTCGGACAAGCCGGTCTATTCCTATCTGGGAGTGCTCAAGCCCAGGATGGAGAACCTGGGCTATTCATCCGCCGGCCAGTTGTCGCCCCTGCTCAATGATCCCTACTACCAGACCATCGGGATAGGTACCCGGGTCTGGCTGGCTGGTGCCCAGGGACACGTGCATGCCGAAGGCACCCAGCACGCTTCAGCCTGCCTGCGCACCGAGGCCGGTGTACCAATGGAGGGGGCGGGTACCCTTGGCCTGACGGCGGACATGAAGCACATGAAGCCCGCCTTTGTCCGGGGCGTGAGCCTGCCTGGTTACGGCGTCTCCCTGAGCCTGGGCATAGGCATACCCATACCCATCCTGAACACGGAAATCCTGAAGCACACCACGGTCCGGGACAGGGACATCTTCGCCCCGGTGATAGACTACAGCCACGATTACCAGTACAAGACCGGCAGGGTTCTGGCCAGGCTCAATTACGAACAGCTGAAATCCGGTGAAGTGACCATAGACGGGAAGAAGGTGCAGACCGGTAGCCTTTCGTCATACGCCAAGGCCAGGGAGATAGCCTGGCTGCTCAAGGAAGAAATAGCCCGGGGCGAGTTCCTGTTGTCAGAGCCCCTTGCTCCTCTGCCGGCAAACCAGAGCAGCGGTGGTCTGACCAAGCGGGAGAAAACACGATGATCAAGAAACGGGTACTCTTCTTCTTTCCGAAGGAAATGGTCGAGAAGCCGGTGGTGTACCACCTGGTCAAGGATTTTGATCTTGAGGTGAACATCTTCAGGGCCAAGATAACCCCGGAAGACGAAGGTTTCCTCCTGCTGGACCTCACCGGACCCCAGCAGCGCATACAGGATGGCCTTCAGTTCGTACGGGAAGCCAAGGTGGTGGTGGACGAATCGGAGATAGGCCTGCGCTGGGACCGGGACAAGTGCACCTCCTGCGGCAACTGCCTGACCCATTGTCCCACCGCAGCTCTGTCCATTCAGGACCGGAACACCATGGAAGTGGGCTTTGACCCTTCCCTCTGTGTCGAGTGCCTCAGTTGCGTGGCCATCTGCCCCTTCGGCGCCTGCTCGTCCATATTCTGAGCCGCAGGTCGACGAAGTGGGTGTCCGGGTCGACGAGGTGAGCGTGGGTACCAGCCGGGAGTTCCTGAGCTATGTCTACAAGGACGCCAGGTTCAGGATAAGCCGGGAGGGCTACGATGCGGCCGCCCTGGCCATACGCACCGGTCGCAAAGCACTGGATCGATACATCCTCTCGAACCCTGCCTTCAAGGATTCCCTGGTACCCTTGCAGAATAGTGCCAGACCTGGGCCTGGGCCCGACATCGACTCCAGCCTTTCAGCTTGTGATGCAGTTCCTCCTCTGGCTCTGGCCATGCACCGGGCGTCCCTGGCCACCGGGGTAGGGCCCATGGCTGCTGTGGCCGGAACCTTTGCGGAACTTGCAGGCCAGGCAGCTCTGGCTGCAGGTGCCCGGGAGTCCATTGTGGAAAATGGTGGTGATATCTTCATGAAACTGGAATCTCCGCTGGTAATGGGCCTGTACGCCGGGACCAGCGCGCTGTCGGGCAAGCTGGCTTTCAGGATCGATCCAGGGATTACGCCTCTGGGAGCCTGTTCGTCATCGGGTACCATGGGCCATAGCCTGAGTCTTGGCAAATGCGATCTGGCTACGGTCTTTGCTGCGGATACCGCACTGGCCGATGCCGCCGCCACCCTGGCTGCCAATCTGGTACGCACGGAAGCAGACATCCAGAGCGCCCTGGACCGGGTTGGTTCCATTCCGGGCATCCTCGGGGTGCTTATCATCAAGGGCGACAAGCTGGGCATGACAGGCGGATTGCCTCCTCTGGTGAAACATCATGACCCACGCTTTGAGGACAAGGTGACAAGGGACCCGCGGTCGGGCTGGGTGTTCTGAGAATCTGCGGCCGAACTGAAACCGCCTCTAGAACCGTACTGTCATGCCTGCGGTTATGTAATGGAACAATGCAAAAGTATAAACACCGCCACCACCATCCGAGCCACCCTCCAGTACCCGGTAACCCACCCGGTAGGATACCCTGTCCGATTGCCGGTACTGCAGGGCTGCCAGCACGTCTTCTGCCCGGCCAAAAGGGGTAACCAGAGCGTCTGCATCAAGGAGCAGTCCGATTTCCGGGGTGGCTTTCCATTCGGCCATGAGATGTATCAAAGGCACTACGCCCAGATCGGTACGTCTGGCATAGCCACTTTCGTACATAAGGGCTATGTCAGCGCTTCGTACCTTCCCGGTCAGCCCTGCTGCCAAAGTAAAGTCATTGTTATCCAGGAAAGTGTATTTGTAGGTAAGCCGGTATGAGTCAAAGCGGTACTCAGACTCAACTTCAGTGCCGGCAGGGAAGCTGACACCATAATAGCTTACCGATTCATCCAGGGTACCGGTGCCACGGACTGTCAGGGGGGCAGCCAGGAACATCACGGTATGGCGGTCTGCAAAGGTATACCCAGCACGCACCCTCAGTGCCAGGGCAGGTTCTGAATCCGTATCAGTGGCCAGGGACAGGCGGGTACCGGTGTCACTGGGTATCTGTACATCATTGTAGCCGGTAAAGGCTACGCCGGCTTCAAGCTCAATGAAGCCATCGGCATAGGCGTTCAGGGCAACCAGAATGAAAAGGGTCAAAGCCAGGGATCTGATCAATGATTTCATGTAGTACTCCTGTGCAGTACCTTGAGTGTACTGATTATCCCGTGTCATTGCCAACACCTGGGAAGACCGGCCTCCCTGATCAGTCGGCATACCAACACAATCTGCATTGTGGTATGATACGCCCGGAGACTACCAGGGTGAAAGAACTGTGAAAGGCCTTGAATACTCGACGGTGCTGATTTTTACTTCTCTCCTCCTTATGATAGTGACCATTGCCCTCGCCGTAGTCAGCAAGACCAGCAAACAGGGAAACGGCTGGGTATACTTCATTGTTGCTGGCTTCCTGCTTGTACTGAGTGGGCTGACCGAAGGAATCCCTCGTGGTTTCTTGATGGAAAGGACTTTCTGGGGCACACTCCAGATAGCCTTGAACATTTTCGGAATTGCTTTTGTGTACTCGGGGATGAGATCCATCCTGGGTATAGGCATGCCGGTTGGATGGAATGTTTTCGTAGGAATCCTGAACACAGCCATTGTTTTCGGATTGTATTATACCGTGCCCCAGATGCGGGGGTTCAGGACCATTGCTTACGGGTTTTCACTTTACCTCCTGGCCCTTCCTATCCTGGTGCGTGATTTTTCCAGGCCTCCGGTCTTTCACTTCCAGCGGATTTTCGATCGACTTCTTTCTGCCAGCCTGCTGGTTGATGGGTTGCGGGTGCTTTTCGCCTTCCTTGATCCGGTTCGAGACGAGTTCATCTCCGACAAACTTGACTCCTGGCTGATCCTGCTTTTTGCTGTTTTCGGCATGCTTTCTTTTGTTTCCTTCATCCTCATGGTCATCGGTCTGAAGAGCGGTGGAGTGGCATCCATTGTAAATGAGGAACGGCCGGTCATCGTGCTGTCCGAACATGGATTGACCAGGATGCAAACCGCCTATGTGATGTCTTTGCTTCGTGGTGCCAGTATCAAGGAAATTGCCTGCGAAGCGGGTGTTTCGGATTCTACCGTGCGGAATACACTTGCCAAGGTTTATAAAAAACTTGGTGTACACAATATGGTCGGCCTCATGCAGTTGGCAGGAAAAGCCGAGATCAGAGCCTGAGTCCATCCTGCATGTTGTCTTGACAGGTTCCTGTCCCGATCCTAGGCTGTAACGTCAGGGGAGGGTTCCGGCATGAAACGTTCAATGATGATACTTGCGATCCTGGTCATCATGGTGGCTGTTCCTGTATTTTCGGCAGACACGCCGATAGCCGGGTTGCATCAATACCGCCTGGACAACGGTCTGGAACTGTTTGTCCTGGAGAACCATGCCGTACCACTGGTGCGTATACAGATAACCTTCCGCTGTGGTTCGATCACACAGACACCCCAGACTGCGGGGCTTTTCCATCTGTACGAGCACATGCTGTTCAAGGGCAACTCGAAGTACAGGACCGATGCCGAGTTCTCGGCGGCCATGACCGAACTCGGCGTGGCATCCTGGAACGGCGGTACCTCCACCGAGTATGTCACCTACTATTTTACCGTACCCTCGGACAAGACCGAGGCAGGTCTGGAGTTCTGGTCCTATGCCATGCGCGAACCCCTGCTGGATCCAGCGGAACTGGCGGTGGAACAGGATGTAGTGTCCAACGAGATAAACGGTTATCTGGCAGACCCTGACCGGGTATACGCCGCGGCCATGGACAAGGCCCTGTTCGGCACCTATCCCTGGCGGCGCGACATAGGGGGCAGCGAAGCGATAGTGCGGTCGGCCACCGCGGATACCATGAAGTCGATACAGTCCACCTATTACATACCCAACAATGCGGCCCTCTTTGTGGGAGGGGATGTTGATCCGGAAGCAGTATATACCATGGTGAACACGTGGTATGGCAGCTGGAAGTCCGGCCCTGATCCCTGGCTGGCCCCCGCACCGGCCCATCCCCTGCCGGGTGTACAGGCTCCCGTGTACCTGGTGTATCCCGATACCTCCCTGCCCAAGGGTGTGGCTTATATCGAAACCCGTTACCGGGGGCCTGATGTGCTGGCCGAACCGGAGCCCACCTACGCAGCCGATGTCTGGGGCTATCTGATTCAGGCCCCGGATGGCCGCTTCAAGACCGGGGTGTTCGACACCGTGCCCGGCCTGTACGACAAGGAGTATCTGGGCGGCTATTACTACACCCAGCGTGACGGCGGGCAGATCTCGTTCTATACCTATGCCCTTGTGGACCCTGACCAGCCTCTGGCAAAGCGCGCAGGAACGCTGTTTGTGGATGCTGTTGTCGCAGGTGAGATTCAAGCCATGGTCTCTGATGCGTCATATTTTTCTGATTACGATTTCGGGGTCGTCAAGCAGAAGCTTGAGGACGAGCAGATCCTGGGTCTTGAGACACCCGAGAAGTTCATAAGCACCCTGTCCTTCTGGTGGTCCGTGGCATCCACTGAATACTTCTTTGACTATGTACCGGACATGAGGAAGGTCGGGCACCCTGACATAGCCAGCTTCCTGCGCAGGTTCGTGCTGGACAATGTGGCGGTGGTGGCCATACGTATGAATCCCTCGGATTACACCGACGAAGCAGCCAGCCTGGAAGCCGCTGGCTTTGCCACGGTGGATTCCGGGAATGCTTTCTGGTGGAAGGATGGTGAATGATGAACAAAATAGCCCTGTTACTGGTTGCTCTCCTTTCCATCTCCTGTGTCAGTGCCCCGCCTGATGCACCTGCAGTCACTGATGCCGGATCCACGGCTCCCACCCCTACAGCACCCAGTTCCACGGTGTCCCCAGCCGCAGTCACCGGATCCGCTATCAGTCCCTGGAGCCTGCCAGCTTCACCTGTCTCGGGCTGGAAGTTGCCTGAGCAGCCCAGTGCCTACATGGCTACCAACCTGGCCGGTATAGAAACCCGCACCCTGGCAAACGGGGTTACCCTGATAGTCAAGAAGAACCCGGCCAATCGCGTCTTTACCATGAAACTGGCCTTCCGGGGAGGCTCGGCCATGACCAGTCCGCAGAAGGCAGGCATCGAGGCCATGACCCTTGCCATGATGGCCCGGGGCTCGGCACGCTACCCGTATGCGGCCATACAGAGGGTACAATACGAAAAGTCCAGTGCCATAGGTTACAGCGCCGCCAGCTACGACTGGGCCAGCTTTGACCTGAACACACTGGACAAGTACTGGAATGAAATGTTCACCATCTTTGCCGACTGCGCCATGAACCCTGCCTTTGACCCGGCCCAGTTTGCCGTGGTGCAGAATGACTTCAAGGTCGCCTTGCAGCGCTCCCTGGCCGACCCCTACAACGTTGCGGTGACCGCCCTTCATGACAGGATGTTTGCCGGCCACCCTTATGCCGCGGAATTCGGCGGCAATCCTGAGTCAGTGGCGGGAATCACCCTGG
>JAVEXH010000058.1:0-10527 GCA_034004175.1 Spirochaetia bacterium | reverse complement strand
TGAAATAATCAACGAACACCTGGGGTTACTTTTATCCGGTTTTCATACAATAGTAGCGTATTGTCATGAAAAACCGCGGGAATGCGTTACATTGAATGCTATGGTTCAGGAAGACATGTTTGTCCAAGCCCTCGGGGATACCGATACAGGCACTGATATTCCGGATTTCAGTTCTTGCCGTATCTTGCCATTCAATGATGATGAACAATTCCGGTCTCAGGACGATAGACTCATGCGCTTGATCAGGATGCTGGATAAATAGGACTATTACTGTGTTGCAGTCTTCCGCCGGTAAAACCGGACTCTTGATCTACCATATTCGCGTTCGTCTTCCATGACCAAGTCCCCTGCCTGCACCGGTAGGGAGTTCTCTGCGGGGTAGTGGATCAACAGCAGACCACCAGGGACAAGTAACTCCTTATCGGCTATGGATTCGATCATCGCTGTCTTGAATTCATAGGGGAAGGGCGGATCGCAGAAGATTACCGAAAAAGCTTCATTACAACGCACTATGAAGCGTTCAACCGGAACACAACGACATTCAATGCGCTGTTCTGCCAAAGAAACATTGCGGATGAGGGTCCTCAGCTTGGCTCTGTCACGTTCAACACAGACTATGGGCTCAGCGCCGCGGCTGGCTGCCTCTACTGCCATGATTCCAGAGCCTGAAAACAGATCCAGGAAGGATCGCCCATCCAGATTTCCCAGAATGGAGAACAGGGATTCCCTCATCATGTCCATGGCTGGGCGAATTTCCCAGGGGCCCCGCGGAACTTCGAGATGCAGCCCCTTGAGCTTGCCGCCTGTTATTCGCAAACCACTCATCGCTACCGTTGCCTGTCCCTGAAGTCGCGTTGCAGGTCCCTCTGTACATCCCGCTCTTTTATGGATTCACGCTTGTCGGCAAACTTTTTGCCCTTGCACAGGCCGATTTCAACCTTGACCCGACCCTTTCTGAAGTGAAAGTCAAGCGGAATCAGGGTATAGCCTTTTTCACGTACCCGCCGATCCAGGCGTTTAAGTTCGTGGGCATGGACCAGTAGTTTCCGTGGGCGGTCAGGATCGTGGTTGAAGACAGAGCTATAGGTGTATTCGGCAATGTGTACATTGCGTAGCCAGAGTTCACCTTTCTCGATAACCGCGTAGCCGTCGGGAAAAGATACCTTTCCCATGCGAAGAGATTTGACCTCGGAGCCGAGCAACACGATGCCACACTCGAAGTCTTCTTCTACTGAATAGTCGAAGCGGGCCCGCCTGTTAAGGGCAATTATCTTCACACCTTCCATGGCTCAGTCCTTGACCGGAATCAGGGCAATCCGGAAGCCTGTATAGGCGTTGCATGACTCCGGTGAAAGCGGTCCCCTGGAATCATGGTCCACAAGGTCTGAGCGATTGGCCCAGGAGCCACCACGGACAAGCCCGTCATGGCCAGGGTAGTCAAGCCGGCCGGAACTGCCTGTTCCCGGATGTACTGAATACGGATCGGCACACCATTCCCATACACCACCAAGGAGACCCTTGAAGCCAGCAACATCGGTTCTCATGGCTGCTATCGGTGAAGGGCCGGTCCTGTTCTGGGCAAAGAGGGCTGAAGCATCCGGTCTGGATATCACCATGGAAGCTGCCTTGGCCGCCCGGTTCCACTGGGCTTCCGTAGGCAGGTCAAAACGGTACCCGGCTGGAGCCTTGGTCGACAGCCATTCAGTGTAGGCCTTGGCAGCGGCTCTAGAAACGTATCTGACAGGCTGGTCATCTCCAGCCAACTCGAAGTCTTTCAGGTATGAAGCGTCTACGAGACCAGCAGCCTGCAGGCTCTCAGTCGCCGAGGCAGCCCACTGTGGGTTTCCGCGAATGAAATCCCGGTACCTTGCCACAGTGGTCTCGGTTTCAGCCAAGGCAAAAGCGTCATGCTGGATGACGGCCGGAATACCCGAACTTGCCTGGATAACGGTGCTGCCCGCCTGAAACTCAATGAAAACTTCTCCGGCTGCCACCCGTCTACCGGATGGAGCGGTAGCCACAATCAGGCTGGCTGACTTGCCTGCTTCATCCATCAGTTTTTTATAGAGGGCTGTGGATTCAATTGACTGCCTGATATCCGTCGGCATTACCGAGGCCAGGGCGGGGAGAAAGGCTGGGTCTTCTGTCAGCAATTCCAATGCTCCATCTACTACCAATCCCAGGGTAAGCGGTGTAAGCACCGCTGATTCCCCCGCTACCAGGACCGCTGCACGAAGAGCATCCCTGGCTGATTGGGGATGGGCGGTGTACGAGAAGGCTGCACTGGCGAAATCTGTTGCTTCAGCAGTACGCCGGGAAGGCGGGATAGCCGTCCAGGCCAGGGCTGCCTCCGACAGAACCATGGGAATCTGGTAGGCCTCGCTTGGCTGTCCAGCCATAGCCCACCAGCTGTATTCCTTGATTCCCTTGGAAAGGATGGTGGCGGCGGAGGCATCGGCTTCCAGGCTGATCCGGATGCTGGATTCCCGGTTAAAAAACAGCGTTCCGAAGACCTGTGCTGCAACCGGCACGGTTTGCTCCTGAGTTATGAATTCAGGGTGTTCAAATCCGAGGTGCCTGGTGCCGGCAGGCAGGAAAATTGTGGCTGGTGTAGATGCCTTGTATGCTCCGTCGAGGATGACGGCCGAACCAGGTGGGTCCGACTCGATACGGAAAACTGTACCAGGATTCCTGATGCCGGGGAAAAAGAGTACCAGGAACAGAATCAAGATAATTCCAAGGATATATAAAAGTGTGAGGTAACGGCCGGGGCTCACCCCGAAGACAGGCTTCAGGTGTACTTCAGCCTCATCCACGTCCTTTTCGGTGATACGCTTATCTTCTTTCATCGCGGTGGATTATATGGGTCGCGTATCGGCCTTGTCAACGCAACGTAAAGATGGTAGTTTTTCGTCGATGACATCAAATAAAGATTTCTACGCTGGTCTGCAAAGTTTTACCGAGCGGGTCCTTACTGTACGCAAGCGCCGCAGGCTCAAGCAAAAGCTGAAGCAGCAATCAAAACACTGGCTGAGGGATTGGCTGGAGGCTATTCTCTGGGCTATCTGCATGGTTCTTCTCATAAACCAGTACCTGTTCCAGATGTACCGTATTCCTTCCGGATCTATGTCGGGCACTCTGGAGATAGGGGATATGATATTCGTGAACAAGCTGGTTTATGGTCCGGAGTTGTTGCCTGGCCTGGGTAAGCTGTCTGGTTTCCGGGAAGCGGGTCGTGGAGAGATCGTGGTGTTCGAGAATCCAGCCTACATCGGCAAGGGTCCTGTATTCACGATCCTGCAGCAGTTCGTCTACATGGCCACTTTGACTATGGTTGATATTGACCGGGATGAATACGGTCAGCCAAGGGTTCATTACCTGATCAAGAGAGCTGTGGCTGTCGGTGGTGATACGGTCCGCATGGATGATGGGAACCTCTTCTTCCGGTTCAGGGGCCGTGACTCCTGGGAGAGTGAACTGGATTACCAGGTGCAATCCGGGTTCAGGTATCCGGTAAGACGTATGGTAGACCCGGCGGACTATCCAGCCATCCACGAGGCCGGTAGACGGGCAGCCTTGGCCGATCTTGGCCTGCCTGTACCCGCCGATGCGGCTCAGTTCAGTCTTTATGACGAAATAGCCTTCAGTAGCTCAAGACTTGCCGAACTGGCTGCAGCCTATCCGCATGATGACAGGATCCGGGGTGAATCGCGCAAGATGTCCGCCGGCTGGTACATACCTGAAGGCCGGGTGTTCACTATGGGAGACAACAGGGACAACTCCAAGGATGCTCGATGGTTCGGTGCCGTTTCTCTTGAAAGAGTGCTGGGACACGCCCTGTTCATCTATTGGCCCCTCAATCGTGTAGGCAGGATACGTTGAAGCCATGAGACATCTAGAATCCTTTGCCGAAGCCAGGAGAAGGCGGGTCCGTTCCTTCCGCCTGCTTCGCCAGTTGGGCATCTTCTTTGTTTTCTATCTGCTGATGACGGCCTATGGCTTCAAACCGCTCATCGCGGTTTCATCATCCATGGCCCCGACCATCCAGCCTGGTGACAGGTTGTTGTCCGTGCCTGCCGCCTTTGGGATAGCCAACCCTCTTGATGGCACGAGGATAAGTTATTTATCACCTCAGCGGGGGGATATTGTGCTGGTCAGCCCACCATGGGTCAACCCGACATCTTTGTACCACAAGCTGGCCAACTCGGTGATACGGTTTTTTACCGCCCAGAGGGTCGGGATAAAGATTGATCCTCTGGACAGGCCGGTGATAAAGCGGATAGTAGCCTTGCCAGGTGATACCGTGCAGATGGATGAGTTCATAGTCTATGTGCGCACCGCTGATTCCGGTCATTTCCTTACAGAATATGAAGTGTCCGGCCGCTCATACGATCTGCGCAAATCCGGCCTTCCCGAGGGTTGGGAAATAGATATGCCGCTTTCAGGCAGGATGGATCCGGTGATTCTCGGACCTGGAGAATATTTCGTGATAGGGGATAACCGCCCTGGTAGTACGGATTCCCGCTTTTTCGGGCCTGTTGATATCGATCATGTCCTGGGCAAGATAGTTCTTCGTTACTGGCCCTGGAAATTGCCGGTCCGGCTGTAGTAGCCAGCCATGACAAAGGCTTAGGCTATGGCAGAACGCTCTCTGTACGTCCATGTTCCGTTCTGCCGATCCCGGTGCACCTACTGTGATTTTCACAGCGCTGTATTGCCAGCTTGCAATTCAGCCTCGGGAGCCTGGCCTGCAGATGAAGGCATGCGAAGGGTTCAGTCATGGTCAATGGCCGTGGAGAGGCACCTTGCGGCCTTGAAACTGGCCTCTGACTGGGAACCATACAGCACGATGTATGTTGGTGGTGGCACACCATCTGCCTTGCCTCCTGGAGAACTGGAGGCTTTGCTGGCGGCCTTGTCTGCTTCGTGGGCTGGATCGAAGGCTTGGTCTGATAGGATGTCAGGCAACGGTGGCGGAAAAGGTGCAAGCTGCACTACTGAATGGACTATCGAGTGCAATCCTGACGACCTTTCCGTTGCCATGCTGGCAGGGTTCGAGGCTTTTGGCGTAAACCGCTTGAGTGTGGGTGTCCAGAGTCTTGAAGACTCCGTACGACGGGTTGTGGGTCGACGCGGGAGTGCCGCAGAAACCCTGACGGCCCTCGGGATGCTCGCAAAGAGCTGGAAGCAAGACTGGTCGGTTGATTTCATGTATGGCATGCCAGGGCAGACTCCTGCAGGCCTGGCTCAGGATATCAGGCGCACCATCGACCTAGGCGCAACTCATGTCTCCCTGTATCAGCTCACCCTTGAGGATGGTACTATCCTGGCTGGCGAGGTCAGCCGCGGCAGTCTAACGCTACCAGATCCGGATCAGTCTGCAGACCAGTACCTCGCGGCTGCCGAAGTCTTGTCTTCAGCAGGGTATCTGCGCTATGAAGTTTCAAACTGGGCTTTGCCTGGTAAGGAGTGTCTTCACAACCTGCATTACTGGCGGATGGATGATTGGGATGCCATAGGGCCTTCGGGAGTTTCAAACCGGTGGAACAAGGGTGTCTTCATCAGAGGCCAGAACACCGCCGATGATGATGCATACGGAGCTGATCCCATTGGATCCGTGGCATGGTCAGAAGTCAGTGGAACCGATGCAATGTTCGAGTGTTTGATGATGGCGCTGCGTACCAGTGATGGTTTTTCCCTGCATCGTTTCCATGCCATCTTTGGCCGTGACCCAGCTCTCGTGTTCGGTAATCTCCCTGAGGCTTTTCCCTTGTTGATCAGGCAGGATTCAGGATTCTGGTGTCCGACTGATGAGGGGATGGATATGTTGAACAGGGTGTTGGTGGCTGCGCTTGAGTACGTCGGTCCCGCACATGAATCTGAAACCGGAGGCCTTCTGCTGTGAATGTACTATCAATCCAGTCCCATGTTTCCTGGGGGCATGTAGGCAACCGTTCCGCTGTTTTTCCCTTGGAACGGCTGGGCATAGAGGTCTGGCCAATCAATACGGTGCAGTTTTCATGCAATACCGGTATCCCGGGCTGGACCGGGACGGTGTTCCCGGCAGCACATATAGCAGATATCGTTGGCGGCCTGGGGGCCATAAACATCTTTCCATCCTGCGATGCAGTGCTGTCTGGCTATATGGGAGATGCAGGAACGGGAGCGGCCATTCTCGATGCAGTGGATGCAGTCAAGAAGGCCAATCCTGCCGCCCTGTATTGTTGTGATCCGGTGATGGGAGACATGCCTGAAGGCTTCTACGTAAGACGGGAGATACCTGGTCTGCTGCTGCGTGAAGCGGTACCCAGAGCCGATATTGTAACACCGAACCTGTTTGAAGCAGAAATCCTGAGCGGCATCACTATTGACAGTATGCAAGACGTCTGCCGGGCTGCTGATGCGATACATGAACTGGGACCCCGCATAGTCATGATAACCAGTTTCAGGTTGCCTTCCGAGGAAAATGCCCTGGATGGTGAAACAGGGTTTTTCATGAGTGACAGCCGTTCATGCTATGTCCTCAAGACGCCACTTCTGGCCTTCAGCAAGGCTCCGAAAGGAGCAGGTGATTTATTCAGTGCACTGTTCCTGGGCAACTATCTGCTGGGAACACGCAAAAATCCGGTGGAAGCCCTTGAGGCTGCGGCTTCATCCTTGTACGGTATACTGGAGGCCACCCAGGCCAGCGGCAGAGACGAATTGGCCATAGTAGCTGCCCAGGCTGCTATCGTTACCCCTGGCCGGCGTTTCACGGCACGTCGGCTGGATCCGCGGTTTTAGCAGTTCGCCGAGGCAGCAACGATGAACGAAGCTACGACGAATATGAACTAGGCAAAGTAGCGGTACCGGTCAGCCCGTGATTCTGCCTTGGTTTTCTGAAGACCAAGGTTATACAGTTTTTCTGTACCTACACTGGAAGGCGGTCCATGCCCGGGCAGCAGGATGCAGTCGTCGGGAAGGCTGAGGATTTTCAGGCCAAGTTGTTCCTTCAGTAGACTCAGCCCGTACTGGCTCAGGGTTTTGCCTATCAATCCGGCATGAATGCAATCTCCGGTAAATACCAGCTTGCCGATCCTGAAAGCCATGGAATCGGCTGAATGCCCAGGTACAGACAGTGCTTCCACTGTTATGCCACAGGTCTGGAAGGTCTCCCTGTCGTGGATGATCTGGCTTTTTGGTGCGTCAATCATGGTATTGCTGGAATACACTGTGGCGTCATAAATTTTCAGCAGTGTCCGCAGTCCGTTGATATGGTGCAGGTGATTGTGGGTCAAGAGTACAGACCGTATATCAAAGCCCCTGTCTTCTATGAATTTCAGCAATCCAACGGTGAAGGAGGCTGGATCAACTATGATGGCTTCTTTCGTATCATCATTGCCTACAAGATAGACATTTGCACAACCATACAGCGAATAGTGGAAGAATACTGTCACAGATCCAGCCTTTCCACGTCCCGTATTGCTTCTTCGACGTTGGAGAATTTCCAGGATACTTCCTTTTCACTCGTCAGGACAAAGAACGCTTTTTTCATATTGCAGTCGATGAAATCGGTTTTTTCGAACGTTGCCATGATGAAACGTGAATTATAGAGATTTGAATAATTGAAGGTACAGGAAGTGGTTTTGATGCCATCGAAATTGTTGTGTATCAGTTCTGAGTTTTCGAACGAGCAATTGAGCAGGTTGGCACCAGCAAAGGAGCAGAACTGGGCATCGATTCCAGAAAAATCACAGGAGTCCATTTCACAGAAATCGAAGAAGCACATTCTGAAGACACAACCGGAAAAGGTGACATTCTTCAGGTTGCCTTTCGAAAAAGAACAGGAATAGAATTTCTTTCCTGAAAAATCCGAACCCTGGAACCTGAGTCCAGCCAGATTCAGGTTCTTGACTGTGTCTAACTGCGCGATGGTGGTCAGAATATCTTCGGTGTAAGCCTCACAGTCAGTGCAATGAGTGGCGCAGTGTGCATTGTTGCTCAACGCGGTCGCATCGCAACCAGGGGTCGAACAGCGCTTGAAATCGAACACGGACTCTCCTTGGTGCTGCTGGCCGCTGGAACAGGTTTCTGCAGTAGCCTGCATATGCAGTCAAGCCGGTTGCTTTCCAGGAACCTGCCACGGCACAATTATAAGCATAATGTATTATTGCACAAGCGCTCTGCCGCTGGTAGACTCAGGCCATGTGCTTTTTCTGTGGATCCAGATTGCCGGAAGGCCGTATAGGTTTCAGGGATCTCTGTCCTGTGTGCAGCAGGGAACTCCATGTGTGCCGTAACTGCGGGTTTTACAAGCCCGGAGCTTATCGTGATTGCGCGGAGACCGTGCCGGAAGCGGTGCGTGACAAGGAGAGGCTGAATTTCTGCGAATATTTCAAGCCTTCTTCACTTGTCCAGAATGGCGGGCCAGCAGCTAAAGCCAAGGCGGCCAAAGCGTCGTTTGACGACCTGTTTGGGTCCTGACCATGTCCGGGTTTTGCGGAACACCATGATGTCCTCCTGTGCTCCTATTGTTTTTTATGACTCTGGGGTCGGGGGCCTGCCCTATCTTGAACAGGCGCGTCTGTCACTGCCTGGCGAGAACTTTGTGTACTATGCTGATCGTGCCGGTTTCCCTTACGGAGAAAAAGAAAAGGCAGAGGTAATCCGCCTGGCCCTGGTTTCCGCAGGAGCCATAGTCAGGAAGCTGCAGCCAAAGGTTCTGGTCATTGCATGCAACACAGCCACTGAGCTGGCCATACAGGAGATCAGATTGGCTTTTCCAGGATTGCCTGTGGTCGGTACTGTTCCTGCCATCAAGCCAGCGGCCAGGCTGTCCAGGATCAGACGGGTAGCCATTGTGGCTACCGAGCGTGCTGTCCACGATCCCTATCTGCTTGAACTGGCTGGGCGATGGGCTCCGGATTGCCATGTGGAACGTATCGGCGATGGCAGACTCGTCAATTTTGTGGAGACACAATTGATCGGGTCTACTGCTGCCGAGCGTCTGGCTGCAGTGCGACCGGCTGTCACGCGGGCCTTGGCTGCCGGTGCGGATGTGATAGTGCTTGGCTGTACCCACTTTATTCATCTTGCCGGAGAGTTCTCACAAGTGGCTGGTCCGGAAGTGAAGATAATCGATTCAAGAACTGGTGTGGTTGATCAATTGATCCGTATTCTTGGTGAGCGATCATGCACGCATGAAGGATCTGACAGTAAGGAAGGCTATGCCATGATGTATCTGAGTGGGTCGGAGCCCTTTGGTTCCCGCTACGAATCTTTTGCCTCCAGGTACAGGCTGGTTCCGGCGGGCAGTCTGCTGCCATGAACGGCGTAATAATTTCAGGTGCCAACAATGGCTTTTCCGTTATGGCCGATGATGGTTCCCTTGTCCGTTGCACCCTCAAGGGCAAGAAACTGAAAGGTGCAGAGGGCTTCTACAACCCCTTGGCTGCAGGAGACCTTGTTGAATGGGAACCTGCCTCCGAAGGCCTGGGTACCATAAGCGCTCTCAAGCCCCGCAAGAGCCTCTTCTGGCGTTACAACGAAAAAGGCAAGGCCATCCAGGCCATTGCTGCCAACATGGATATAGTGATCTGTGTCAGCAGCGCCGGTATGCCTCCTTTCCGGCCACGTTTCATAGACAGGGTTTCACTGGAGCCGGCTTCGGAAGGTACCCCTTTCCTGATAGTGATGAACAAGGCCGACCTGGAGGTGGATGAGGAAACCAGGGAACGGCTTGAGGATTACCGTCGCATAGGTTTCGGTGTGCTTGAGACCAGCGTCAGGACCGGCCAGGGCATAGAAGAGCTGAAGGCTATCATAGCCGGCAGGACTGCGGCCTTCGTGGGTCAGTCCGGGGTTGGTAAATCGTCGCTTCTGAACACCATAGAGGACGGACTGGGGCTGAAGGTTGGCGAGGTCTGTGAGAAGTATGAACGGGGAAGGCACACCACCGTGTCAGCGATTCTCATCGAACTTGCAGTCGGGGGTACCAGGGTCATCGATACTCCTGGATTCAGACGTCTGGCGGTGCGAGGCATAGAACCGCTGACCTTGGGAGCCTGCTTCCCGGAGATCAAGCTGGCTTCCTCGGCCTGTCGACATGGGCCCAAGTGCAGGCATGTGGACGAGCCTGGTTGTGCGGTCATACGGGCGTCCAAAGACGGCAGACTGCACCCGGACCGTTACGAGAGTTATGTACGCATCCTGATGGATCTGGAAGATACGCGGGCCTATGCCAAAAAGAGGGGCAGGCCGCGCCACGATCCGTCGGAAGCAGAATACAAGGACGAGTACGAAGAAGATGCATGAACATACGCTGAGATTGCTTGATTTCTACCGGATACGCGACGACGTGGCTGGCTATGCCCTGAGTGATGAAGGCCGGGAGGCTGTGCTTGCAGGTCTGCCCCTTGTCGATGCAGAGGCTGTGGCTGAACTAAAGACCAAGGTGGCTGCTGTCCGCAGTCTCCTTTCTGAATCCCAGGCCTCGCTGTACGCAAGTTTCGTGTCCATCAACGATCCGATCCGGATCATAGCCAAACA
>JAVEXH010000057.1:0-10537 GCA_034004175.1 Spirochaetia bacterium | reverse complement strand
CCGGGCGTAATGACCACTCCCCCCGGATGGGTGCCAATATATCTGGGTACATCGGCCAGCAGGGATGCGGCCCGGGCCAAGTCCGGGGGCAGAGCTTCAGTCCCGCCATGGCGCCAGAGCGTTACCAGTGTGTCCACCTCATCCAGGTTCTTGCCAAGGGCCAGTGCGGCCTCGCGTACCTTGCTTCGCCCGCTGAAACGGCAATGATCGGCCACCATGGCAGCCCGGCCGGCATAATCCCTGAATACCCGCTGGAGCACGGCGGGCCTCTCATCCCAGGGAAAATCCACATCTATGTCCGGAGGGTCCACGCGCCCTTCGTTCAGGAAGCGCTCGAAAAACAGGTCGTGGGCGAGGGGATCCACATGGGTTATGCCCAGCAGATACGAAACGATGCTCGATGCGGCGCTGCCCCGGCCGCAGGTGCGTGGACAGGTGGCAACAATATCCCGGACCACGAGGAAATACGATGAAAAGCCCTTGGCCCTGATTATCCCGAGCTCACGTCGCAGCCTGGCCTCCACTCCGGGGTGTCCCAGACCTTCGGGAGGGTAGCGTCGACCCGCACCTTGGACACACAGGGACCGCAGGGCAGCAAAGGCGGCGGCATCGTCCATACCGCGGTACGTTGGAAACACCGGGGGCGATGCAAAGAACTCCCGGGCCGGCGCTGCCTCGGCGGCCAGGCGCCTGGCCGCCGCCACGGCCTCGGGAAAGGCCGAAAAGGAAGAGGCCGCCGCCAACGCAGAAGGGGCCGTCAGGGCATCAAGTCTGGCCTGGTCATCAGGCAAGGCGCTCAGGGTAATGCGCCGGTCTACGGCCGACAACAGCCTGAGCCGCTCGACGTCGCTGCTGTCGAAGACCGTACCGCCTGCCAGGGCAAGCACAGGCAGGCCAAGTCTGGCGGCAAGCCTGGCAGCCAGCATGGATCCGCCCTTACAGCCCAGGCTTACAAACGGCCTGGACCAGAAACTGTCCGCCTCCACCATGGCGCCCCGGCTTGCTCTTTCCCCGGCAATCTTGTTTCTGCCCGGCAACGAGGCAACAAGCCGCCCCAATACCACTGGATCATCACTGGCTACGGCCAGCCCTGCCCATCCGTTCTCCGCCAGATCGGCTATCGGGTCATAAAGCATGCCACCGGGATTGCCAGGGATGCCACCGGCATTGCCAAGACGACCCCCGGCATTGCCGACAAGTCCATCGGCATTGCCAAGGATGCCGCTGAGAATGGAGCACAGTCGCGAAAAACCCTGCCTGTCCAGGCACCAGAGCCGGCAGAGGCTATGGCCCCGGTCCTCTATGGATGCCCCGGCTATGGCCTTGAGGCCCACTGCCGCAGCGGCATCCACGAATTCGGGCAGGGCATGGAGGTTATTGGCATCATTGAGGGCTACCACTGAATAACCGGAGGTCTGTGCAAAGGCGCAGACCCGTTCAGGTGAAGCCGCACCGGTCATGAGTGAAAAATAGGTCCGGGCGCCCAGGAAGGGGGTGGTGTCGTCATTCATACTACTAAACATATTTATAGTAGTATCGGCATGAATTTACAAGGAGCCGGAGAAAATCCGCCATCCTGGCCCAGGATTATTGACACGGATAGAGAAATTGGATATTATGTCAATCAAGTTGCATCACTGCGGCAAACAACATCCTGTTCAGCTTTAAATCGATCCGCATCCATCAAAAGTACAGACCGCTGCAGGCTTTCGGGTTTCCTCCTTGCCCGGAAGCCTTTTTTTGTCTTCTGAAAGCCGCTCAGGGCAACCTGCCAAGCAAGGCCAGTAGATAACGCCAGAACAATGCAACGGTGGATACCTGTACCCTCTCGTCCGGAGAATGGGGAAAGCGTATGGTCGGCCCCAGGGAGATCATGCGCAACCCGGGGTACAGAGTTCTGAACAGGGCACATTCAAGGCCCCCGTGGGTCGAGCGCACTGCAGGGTCGGCACCGAACAGCTCGCGGTACACCGAAACAGCTATGCCAACCAGTTCAGCGGATGGCTCGGGCGGCCAGGCGGCAGTTTCCGCCAACCGGCGTGTATCGGCCCCCAAGGCTGACAGATGACTCTCTATGGCCCTGGCCAGGCTTTCCTTCTCTCCGTCGTCTGAACTGCGGACCAGAACCCTGGTCTCCAGCTCAAGAACCCCGCCTGCCTTGCGGATGCTGAAGACCCCGAGATTGGATGAAGTCCTGGGTATGTCGTCAAAATCCGGTTCCATGGACTGAAGCCCGTTGGGCAAGCCAGCCATTCCAGCCATTACAGAGGCAGTCAGCTCACTCTCAAGCACCAGCGAACCGACTTCGGTTCCGGATTCGGCTCCGGCTTCCCGGATGGTCAACCTGAAGCCAGGATCAGCTGAACCCAGTCCGGCACGGATAACCGCCATTTCGGCATCCATGGCGGTACGCCAGGCTTCATAGGATCCCTCGTCCACCCAGACCAGAGCCCGGGCATCACGAGGTATGGCATTGACAGCGGTACCCCCCTCGAACTCCGCGAGGCACACCCAGCCTCCAGCCCTGGAAAGAAGCCTGCACAGCAGCAGAGTGGCATTTCCGCGCCCCAGGTGTATGTCTACTCCGGAATGACCGCCCAGCAGACCATCAACGTTTACCTCCAGCCAGCGTCCGCCCGCGGAGGCTGGCGAAGCCGGCAGTGACAACTTTGAAATCGTGCGTATGCCGCCGGCACAGCCTATGGTCAACTCTCCCGAAATCTCGCTGTCAAGATTGAGCAGCCAGGAGCCCTGCAGCTGCCCGGGCTGCATTCCCTGGGCACCGGTCATGCCGTCTTCCTCACCAAGAGTGAACAGGCACTCCAGAGGCCCATGCCTGAGCTCCCTGTCGGCCAGGACAGCCAGAGCGGCAGCCACTCCTATGCCATTGTCTGCACCGAGGGTGGTGCCGTCGGCCATGATCCAGTCAGGATCCGCTGGATCGAACAGGGGACGTATCGGGTCTGTCATGAAATCATGGGATGATCCATGGGCTGCCTGGCAGACCATGTCGATATGGGCCTGGAGGATGACGCCCTGTCGACCGGCACAGCCCGGGCCGGCGGGTTTACGGGCCACCACATTTCCCGCGGTATCCTTGCCAGCCTCTAGCCCCATTGCATGGATGGTCCGCACCAGCCAGTCAGCCAGGCGCTCTTCGTGGTGTGATGGATGGGGAATGGCACAGATGCCGGCAAAATAGGTCCAGATGGCCCGAGGCTCAAGAGATTCCATGGTCATGAATTTCCTCCGTAGGAAAAGTATACCATGGCAAGGAAGTCTTGTAAAAAAACCGGCCTCCCCGAAGGAAGCCGGTCATATAAACCACAGGCCCGCTAACAGCCGCAGACCGGTTTACAGCGACGGTAGATCAGCGGTTGCGCCGTTCTTCGCTTTTCTGGCAGTCTATGCACAGTACAGCGTAGGGCAGTGCCTCGAGTCTTTCCCGGGGTATCCGCTTGGAACATTTCATGCAGGAGCCATACCGGCCCTGCTGGATGCGTACCAATGCGGCTTCAATGGACCTCAACCGCTTCATATCCTGGCTGCCAAGGGCTTCTATCATTTTGCGGTCTACGTCATCCGATGCTACGTCGGCAAAATCCTTGGGGTCCATCTCCTCGACGATTGCGCGGAACTCGGCATTCGTAGCAGCCAGTTTGTCGAGGATTTCCTGTTTCATCGTTGTAAGCGAGACCCGCATACTTTCGGTGAATTCTTTGTCCATCCGGATCCTCCTGTTCTGTGCATCGGGAAAGGCGTCATTGGGACGCTATCACAACCCGATCCTGCTCCGGCCAGTCATTGCCGTACAGAGCGCCTCACTATTCATAAATAGACCCTGCTTGTCAAGGTCCTGCCGCTAAAAGCCTGCCGGAATCGTGACCCGCTGGTACAGGTTGACACTCGACCACCTGGCCCGTACTATTGTAACGCTTCGGGAGCCTCATTCAATGTCGGCTCCCCATTACTTACCGGGAGGCATCGTGGCCAAGGAAGAAGCCATAGAGGTGGAGGGTGTCGTTCGCGAAGCCCTCCCCAATACCATGTTCAGGGTCGAACTCAAGAACGGCGGACATTTGATCCTCGCTCATCTGTCGGGCAAAATGCGCAAGCATTATATCAGGATCGTCCCCGGTGACACCGTGAAGGTTGCCCTGTCTCCGTACGACTTGTCGCGCGGCAGGATCATCTACCGCGAACGCTGATCCCCCTTCAACAGCACCCAAGTTGCTCCGCCTCCTCCAAACTCGGCATCCGCAGGCCCTGACCGGCCGGCGGATGGCCTGCGTTCAAGCCAGCGCCTGACAGTGTCCATCAAGACGGGACCATCTTTGGAATGTATGCCCTTGCCATGGACTATCAGGATCTTGCGCCAGGCAGCAGCCTCGGCCTGGGAGAAAAACAATTCAAGGCTGGCTATCGCATCGGGCACCGTCATGCCATGCAGGTCTATGGTGCCATCTATGGGCAACCGGGCCAACTCGCGCTTGGGCGGTGGTCCCTGTACCGGGATGTCGCCATCGCGCCGGGCCTCTTCAGGCACACCGTAGCGGTCCAGCCAGGCTGCCTGGGCTTTACGCACGGCTTCCGCAGCCGGAACTCCTGCCACTCCACTGGAATTCCGGACAGATGCCCCCTGAATGGACTGCCCCTTGGCTCGGGAAACCCGGTCTGGATTGGCTTTTTTGCCGGAAGGCTCCGGGCTAGCCGGCACGGGCTTCGCACGGCTACTGGCAGCCTCCCTGGCAGAATCCTTCTCCCAGGCTTTGAGAATATCGCCGAAATCCATCAAGACACCTCAGTATAAACAGATTCCGGATTCCCTGATCCATGCATTCCGGCCGTCACCGAATTCCACAAAAACCCAGGAAGGAATCCGGCGCAGCACTTTTCCGGTTGCCCCTGGCCCCACTTCGAAAGAAATGGTGGCGGCTTCCGACGGTACAGCCATGGCTGAGCCACCGCAGGAAACGAAATATACTTCCATGCGCTCGATGACGGATAGGGTCAGGGCGACCGAAAACAGCACGGCCAGACCGATTACCATAAAACCGGTCAATCGAACCAAGGATACAAGGCGGAAAGGGCCGAGCAAGGCAAGCAAAGCCACCAGGATCATCAGAAGTGCTGCGGATCCCAAGGCTACAGGCGGAGGCAGTACCGTTGCAGGACGATCCTGGATGGCCAGGGCAGTGGCAGCTGCATCGGCAAAGATCCGGGCCTTGCCTGGCAGCAGGGACCATCGCTCCAGCCGGGCAGCTTCGTGAAACGCTTTTACCGGATCAGTCCCTAAGAAAGCCAGGGCAGCCAGGCCTTCATCCAGGCCGCCAGGACCCAGCCATTTCCAGGGCAGGCGTTCATCCGGCAGTGCTGGTCTTGCAGCCGACAGCTGTTCATAGGCCAGCCTGACCCCTTCAGGATCATCACCTTCAATGGCGATCAGAGCCTGAGCCCATTGGCCACCCCTGGAGGCAGCCAGCCGGCGTATCGTTGCCACAGCCAGAACCTTCAGATCAGCTGCAGGCACCCAGGCAGCCACTTCAGGCTGAATTGCACGAATGACAACGGGAGCAACCCTGGCATACCGCTGCCGCGAGCTGACCGGGTCAAACCATGGATACGGTTCCAGTTCCACCCGGTATTCACCGGGAAGCTCCATCACAAACGTTCCTATGGCTCCGATATGTCCAGTGAACGTAGCCTCTCCCGGCAAGGCCTGGCCAAAACGGAACGGATCAGCCAGAAGGGCTACCTGTCGCCCGTCAGGCCCGGTTACCCTGACAGTCGGCGGTTCGGCAAAGCCTGCCGAGCCTTTCCCGTGGGCTGTAGCCTCCCACGAAGCAGTGTCGCCTGTATGTGCTTCTCCGCCTGCAACATCAACTGTCAGTGACACTGACCAGGTGCCGACAGCCCTGGTGCCGGCGGCATCCTGCGGCAAGGACTGGATCCTCACCTGAGCCGCCGATACAAGGATCCTGCCGCCGGTGGTATCAAGATCAAGGGCAGGAAGAGTCAACTCGCCAGCCTTTGTGCCTATGATCGTCCAGCCCGGCCCGCCACCGGAAAGCCGTGTGATGGCCCCCGGAATTGCCAGGGAAGGAACGACCACGGGATTTCCGTCCGGCAGGACAGCCCTGGCCAGAAAAGGTTCGTACGCCCGCACAACCCCGGGCGCGACCCAGCTGGCAATCCTTGCGCTTCCGTCAGCCTGTTTCCCGGTACCCGCAGCCCTGCCGGCCTCGCCATCTTCATCGTCGACATCGACACCTATGGCGACATGCCAGGAACCCAGCTGTATCGGGCTGCCGTCATACAGGACGGACAGGGCACTGATGACCAGGCTGCCTTCCCGGAGGGCAAGGAAATGATAGTCCACATACGCCGCAGGACCTTCTGCCTGGGCAATGGGACGGACATCGGCGCCTATATACTGCACCGGCCCCTCGTACAGGGGTTCAACGGCCTCGGTCCGGATAGCCTCGGCCCCCTTCATGAGTACGCGGATGTAAAACACCTGACCCGGAACAGCAGCCGCGGGGAGCTGTACCGAGGCTTCCATATATTGCCCAAAGGCCAATGTGCAGGTGATAGCCAGCAAAGCTGCCACAAAAAATGCCCGGAACAAGCCTGTACAACGTTGCGGTTTCATCAGTGGTCCACCCCGCCGGCACCCGGACCACCACCAGGCACAAAAAACGGCCGCGGCGCGGGCATGGCCATCCCGAACATGGACTGGTCGCCGCCAGCCTTGGACGACTGGAATCGTGCCTGCTCCTTGTCGGACACCGACTGCACAGCCCGTGAAGCATTCATGGCCAGTTCGTAGGCCCTTGAAACCTCCCGGTCAGAAGGCCGGGCTTCCAGGGATCGGCGGAAGGCCGACGCTGCTCCGGGAAAATCTCCCCTGGCATAGAGGGCCACACCCAGGTTGAACAATGCTCCGGCTGCAACCCCCGATGATGATGATTCTGCGGCCATGCCGAACAAGGGTTCAGCTGACGCAAACTCGCCCAACGCCATGAACGCATTGGCCAGGTTGTAGGCTACCAGACCGTCCAAGGCATCGATGCCAAGCTGATGGTATCCCGCAATGGCATCATGCACCCTTCCTTCCTCAAACTGACGATTCGAGGCCAGCACGGAAAAGCCGTCGGCAAGGTCAGAGCACGAAACAAGGGTACTAGCCAGAAAGACCAGAAGGACAGGGGTAGACTTCATCGTTTTTTCCCCCTGGGGATGCTATACGGGCCGGAAAGAAGCACCGCGCAGGCAAACAGCACGAGGGCCAGCAGGGAGAGCTCAGGAATGGCCCCTGAGCGCAGCCGTACCGTCCGTACCGCACCGGTGGACTCAGCAGCATCCCTGGCCGCGTTGGCAACCAGGGCCAGCGTTCCAGGATCGTCAATATGGGAATAGGAGCCACCTGCCACTCTGGCCAGGACATGCAGGGCATCCGCGGCAAGTGCAAGACGAACGGGCTGGTCTCCGGTGTCCAGAACCGGCTTTCCGTCAGGATAGAGAGCCAGGGCAGGTTCCCTTTCACCGACGCCCACAAAGATGAGCCTGGCTCCGCTGACTCCCGCCCGCTCCGCTGCCTGCCTGGCGGTTTTTCCTGTATCGTTGCCATCGCTCAGCACTACGACAACCCTGGCCGTTCCCGGGCCACGGCCGTCAACAAGGTGACGCAGCACACCTTCATCGATGGCTGCGGCAAGGTCTGTGCCCGGCACGCCTGCAGCTTCAGGCACAGCCCAGGCAAGGGCATCCTCGAAGGCAGCCCTGTCCCAGGTGGACGGGCACAAGGTCGTGGCGGCTCCCCGGAATGCCACCAGGGACAGACGGACACCAGGAGAACCCGCTGCCGCGGCCCGGGCAAAGGAAAGAGCCCGTTCCAGTCTGGACTCACCTGCTTCGATTGCCAGCATGGAATGCGAGACATCCACAGCCACTACCAGTTCTGCGTCATACATCTTTTCGCTGACCCGCATGATGCGTCCGAAGGAACCATTCCCGGCCAGGACAAGGGCCAGCCAGGCCAGGCCGCCGCACCAGGCAGCCAGAGCCCTCCGCCGCAGATGACGGCGCCAGGCCAGGGGATCGCCGTTTCCGGTAAGTACGGGCAATCTGCGCAATCCCGTAACAAAGCGCCAGGACAGGAATGCGTAGGGCAGGAGCAGGAGCAGAGGCCACAGCGATTGAAGGTTGGTGCTCATGCCAGACCCCCAAGGATGACCCTGCGGATTGTCCAGGCCAGAGCCATGGCCACGGCGGCAGCCATGGCAAAAAACCGTCCCAATGGAACCCTGATGGATGCATCCAGTTGCGAGGCGTTCTCCGTGCGCTGCAGACTGGCATTGCCGAGCCTGGACAAGGCCCTGCCTATGGCCCCGGCATCGGTTGCCCGCAGGTAACTGCCCCTGCCAGCCTCTGCGATGGCCTCAAGAGCCTTGTCATCAAAGCCACTGCGGTAGGCCCCTACCAGGCGCTCTCCGGTGGTTGGATCCATGTATTCAATGGGTGCATCGCCGCTGCTGCCCAGGCCAAGCACGAGCACCCCCATGCCGGCGGCGGCAAAGGCGGAAGCAGCATCAAGGGGGTGTACCACCCCGACATTGTCCTCGCCATCGGTAAGAAGCACCATGAACTTGCGCCGGCCATAACCAGCCGACAGGTGCCGGTACGCCGTTGCCAGGCCCTGTCCGATGGCTGTCCCGTCACCAAGCATGCCAGGTTTGAACACACCCAGACGGTCAAGCACAATCCGGTGGTCTGGCGTTGGAGGACAAACCAGGACGGCACCTGCCCCGAAAGCTACTACGCCAACCGAGGCACCGCCAGCTCCATCGGCATCGGACATGAAGCCCTTTACCATCTCCAGTGCGGCATCGAGGCGGGTCGGGTTCAGGTCCATGGCAGCCATGCTCGGAGAGGCATCCACAACGAACATGATATCCGCATCGCTGCGCTGCAGGGGTCTGGACTGCTCTATCCTGACCGGACCGGCGGCAGCCACCGAAAGGGCCAGCCAGGCTATCAGGAATCCGGCATGGGAGATCACCAGCAACAGGCGCAGCACTGCAGGGGAATCCGGTGTCGGTCTGGACCCCCAGATATCCAGAGGCAAGGCCAGTCCTCTGCGGTGTGATCCCGCACGGAATCTGCCGGCCAGCACATACCCGAGCGGAAAAAGGCAGAGCACGAGGAGCAGCGGGTGGTCAAAGCGTATCATTTCCGGCCTCCTGCAGCAGGCTGGCGTGCCGGTACCAGAGCCTGGTCCACGCGGTCAGCAATAGCTCTGGCACCGGAAAGGCCTGCAGGCAGATCGGCACCCAGCCGACCCGCGAAGCGTACCTCGTCGCCCTGAAGCAGAAGCCGTGAGGCCTCGGCCACCAGGTCGGGGCCAATCGATGCAGCCCTGACAGCTTCAGCCTCTGCCGGCGTCATCGAGCGCCAGGGAAGACCGGTCCTGGCTTCCAGGAACCAGCGCAGTGAACTGCACAGCAAGGCCCAGGCATCGGAAGCCTCCCCTGAGTGGCCCTCAAGAAGAGCCAGCCTGGCATCGAACTCCCGCCGGATGCGGGCAAAAGTCCACCGGGCCATGAGCCGCCGGAGCCAGGGGAGGACCACCGACACGAACATCAGGATGCCCACCAGGAAGGCAAGCAGCAACCCGGAAGCCACATAAACCCTGACACGCAAGCCCGGCGGCTCGAGCTGAGGCCGAGGGACCGGAGGCGCCAGGTCGGTTCCAAGGGAACTCATGGCTTCAAACGGTATGGCAGGAAAGGACAAGCCGCCCACAACCAGGGCAGGGAGTTGCCCGCGGCCGGCCATCCAGGGAATGAACTGGACAACCAGCACAGGAGTCCCGGATCGACGCTCTATGACCGCCGAGAGCACCGTGGGGCCGGCCTCCCCTGGTTCGGGGAAATCCTCAGTCTTCCTGACATCATCCCAGGACAGTCCGGAAGCATCGAACCGGGCCACCAGGCTTACCCTGTCGCCAGGCACAAAATCAGGAGGGTCGAACTCCGTGCCGGTTACCCGGAGCTGGGCAGGCACTGCTGTGGCCAGGCCAAGGCAGATGGCCACCAGGACCAGGGGTTTCATGCACCCCTCCTGCGCCTGAAAAAATCCATCAGAGCCCGTGCCGGATCAGTTCCGGCATCCAGTTCAATCGACGGTACCCTGGCGGCGGCGAGGGCCGACAGCCATTCCAGCCTGGTGTTCCTGGATTCCACGGCAAGGGCGTCGGCATACTGGCGGGACCGGGGAGCCACCAGGCGGGGAACGCCGGTTTCGGCGTCCATGGCCCTCAGCACGAAAGGCACCTGGGGCGGTTTTGCGTCCAGCGGATCACGCACCAGCACAGCCACCGCATCATGCCGCCTGGCCAGCAGGGCAAGGGGCACGGCAAAACCGGTAGCCTTGAAATCGCTTACCACAATCACCAGGCTGCGCCGCTTCAGATGGGCTACGGCAGCCTCGAGGGCACCCCCGAGATCAGAGCCCGGCAGGGATCCGCGCCCCTTGG
>JAVEXH010000056.1:0-10549 GCA_034004175.1 Spirochaetia bacterium | reverse complement strand
GCCCCGACAAGTAAGGATCCGATCCAGCCACCAGATGGTTCCGGGCTCTGACGCCACTCTGGGGGTCAACAAAATGCGATGCGTGCCATTGGCCAGTCGGCCAGACACCATTCATCGCTGCTGCCAGATTGCCTTCGCTTGCAGTTGTGCCATCCAGAATTGACCGCGTGAAAGCCAGCGCACCCAGTTCAAGGATCGCAACCAGTTCACCCGGCCACACCAGCGTCAAACCGGGTCGGCCTGGCACATTTCTTGCAGCATCAATCATTGCCCGTACTGGATCAACACCATTCGGGACAGGTGTCTCGCCACTGGATGGTTCTGTATCGTCATCACTCGCCGGATAACCATTCTCCGGTCGCTCCAACTCGATGTACAAGGCCCCGGATGCATTGGCAATGCGAAGGGCTTCTGGTGCGAGGTGGCCATCATTCACTACCACGGCCAACCCGGCACCCGCTTCGGTACCAAAACCACTCAAGGCTTTCTCCAGACCATCCAGGGCTACCGCCAGCGTTCTGAAAGTCATACCCATCTCAGAGCTTGCCTCACGCAGTACTGCCAGCCTGGTAGTCTGACGCCAGTCTTCGCTGGAACCAGGCATGGACAGAGCTACTATCTGGCTTCTACCCAGCCTGGCAGCCATCAAAGCAGCGGTATAGGCACGCGTGACCTGGTCAAAGTCCAGTACCGCATCGGCAGCAGCCTGGATCACCAAGGGATCTTCCTGAGGCACCAAGGCCACCCGCAGAAGATCCGGCCGCCGCTCCTTCAGGGCTGTGAAGAGTGCAGCCGTACCCTGGGGAGCATTGGACACCACAAAGGCTCGCACTGTTTCATCTTCAGCCAGTTCCATCAAGGTTTCCCAAGCTTGAGTCGATGAAGCCAGCCGGCCCGCTCCCAGTTCAACGGCAACTACCATCCCCTCAGGTAAACCCGAAGCCCCCACTGGCTCCCGGGAGGAAGCAATCACAATCCGGTAAGGCGGAGGAATCACTGCAACAACCTCATCTTCAGATGCCATAGCCCCGGGCACAGGTCTGGCCATACATGATAGTGATGAAGCAATGAAAGCCAAGGATAGAAATACTGTCAAACGCACATGGAACGACATGAGCGGGACTATAGCATGAAAATCAACAGACTTCGAGTCTTCCAAATACCAGCTGCTTGCATTATCATGGGCTATCCAACTCGGCATACCGGGGCAGCCATGAAGTTTCTACCAAAGCGTTTCCTGGAAGAATTTTTCCTGTATTCAAGCCATTTTGTACTTTTCTATATAATCATCCTCTTTGCATCTCCAGTCATTATCCGTCCAAGCCTGCCGGCGTTGCTCACCCTTGCCGTTTTCCTCCTGGTACAGACCACCCTCCTGGCCAGGTACGGCCACCGGGCCCTTGCCCGCTTCCTGTTCTCATTGATGACCCCACTAGGCTACAGCATCATGCAGGCCCTTGCAGGACCAGTCTTCCCCCTGGATATGGCCAATTTTTTCCTGTGGTCAACCGCTTTGTATCTTGGTGGGATACAGGCCATTGCCCTCATGGTCCACAGGAAATGGCTCAAGCGTACGGCAGAAACCTTCCTTACTCTCGGCACGGTCTTCACCTTCATCTTCTTCTATTTTTATCTGAATCTCCGAATCCTCAGTTCCCAGTCATACGAAGCCGGCGAACTTGGCTATATGGGGCTGATACATGCCCTGTCCATGGAAAACCTGGTGCCTGCCTTCGTCGAGTTCGCGTTGCCCTTGCAGCACATATTTTTCATGTTCGGAGCCCTGATGTTCGGGCTGTTCCAGATCTCCGACAAGATCAAGCAGATATCCCTCAAAACCCGTCTGGATGCGGTATACGCAGTAGTAGCGCCTCCCTCTCCCGGTGAGGAACTGCGCAAGGCTGTTGGCAAAGGCGAGCGCCGTGACGTAGCAATCCTGTACGCCGACCTCTGGAATTTTACCCCCATTGCCGAGAAGGAAGGCCCGACCGCGACCATGGGACTGCTCAACCGCTACTATGCCCTCTGGGACATAGTGGTACGGCGGAATCATGGGAGCATTGACCAGTTTGTCGGTGATTCGGTGATAGCCGTTTTCGGATTGCTGGACGAGAAAGATGCCTGTGAAACCGCAGTGGCCTGTGCTCTGGACTTCCTGAAGGAATTTCCCTCCCTGCAGGCAGATCTGGCTGACCGACACCTGCCCCTGGTCAAACACATCGGAATCGGCGTCCATGCAGGCAAAGTGGCCCTGGGTGAACTGTCAGCAGCCAGCGGGCAGCCACGCGTGGCGGTAATAGGCGAAACGGTGAACACCGCCGCCCGGCTGGACTCACTCTGCCGCGAGTTCAAGCAGGAGCTGCTTATCAGCCAGACCGCCTACAAGCCGCTGTCCCTTGAAATGCAGTCCCACTTCCAGCCCATGGGCGAGGTTCTTGTCAGGGGCAAGAACCAGCTTCAGGCGGTATACGGCCGTAAATAAAAAACCCCGGAGCTTGTCCACTCCGGGGTTTGTCAAATACTATCACTGAATGAATCAGCCTCCAGTCACCTGTGACTGTCGACAGCCGCCTGTGATCTCCGTGAGCGGGCTTTGATTCCCGTCAGCTACCCACGACAAACCGTTTTACTTTCTTGGTGGTGGTCATCTCAAGGGGCTCATCCAGTATGGTAAGCTTGTCGATCCGTTGGTAGGGAAGCATCTTCGCATTAACCTCGTCTAGGACATGGCGTATCCTGGACTCCACATCCCCTGCGTCTATGGTTTGCCCGGATTTTGATGCAGCTTGTTCGAAGAATTCCTTGCTCGGGTAGACATAAGCAGCTATGCCCTCGATCTTCTGTTTCTCGTCAAGCATGAAACCCTTGATCATTATCTGTTCTATCTCCGTGTACAACTGGAACTTGTTCTCTATTTCCTCGGGGTACACGTTCTTGCCGCCCTCGGTGACTATCATGTTCTTGGCCCGGCCAGTCAGATATACATAATTCCCGGAATCCATGTAGCCGACATCACCAGTAAGGAACCAACCGTCTTCATCAAAGACCTCTGCAGTGGCTTCGGGGTTCTTGTAGTAGCCCTGCATAACCATGGGGCCTTTTACCGCAAGTTCGCCTCTGCCCTCGGCATCAGGATCGATGACCTTCATCTGCACCTGCGGGATAAGCTTTCCTACGCTGGTTTCGATGTAGGCTTCCACCGGGTTCAGGGTAAGGATGGGGCTGGTCTCGGTAAGGCCATAGCCCTGTACAAAGTCTATTCCCAGCTGGTTGTAGCGCCTGAACACACTGGAGGCCAGCGGTCCACCGCCGCAGATGCAGATACGGATGGTCCTGAGGCTGGCCTTGTCCAGGACTGATCCAAAGATCTTCTTCCCCGGATTCACCTTGAACACCTTCTTGATGAAGCCTGAAACAGCCATCAGGAAGCTCATCAGACCGCTTACCAAAGGCCCTTTGGCTTTGATCCCCTTCGTGATTCCAGCCAGCACCTTGTTGAACAGTAGCGGAACCCCCAGGAACATCGTTACCTTGGCTTCCTTTAGTTCCTTCAGTATCGCGCTTGTCACCATGCGCTGGCCAAAGACCAGTTCCGCACCTACGGACAAAGCCTCGATGAATACCGCCAGCATGGTGTAGGAATGATGGATGGGCAGCAGGGCATAAAAGACATCGGTGGGGAACAAGCCCAGGTTGGCCTGTGCCAGGAAACAGTCGGACACAAAGTTGGCGTGGGTCAGCATCACACCCTTGGGCTGGCCGGTTGTACCGCTGGTGAACAGTATGGCCGCAAGATCACCCTCCAGGGCTGGCTCGATGGCAGGGACCGTACCGGATGCCGCCAGTTCGTAGACATACCCGGGCTTGGACTTGCTCAGGGACCAGCGTGACTTCAGCCCGGAGCGGGCTGGATCAAAAGCGTCAAACTTCTCCTCATCCACGAACAAGCCCACGGCATCCGAGGCCTTGAGTATGGCCGCCACTTCTTCATTTTTCAGTTGATAGTCAATGGGCACCACCGTGGCGCCGGCGAACTGGATGCCAAGATAGGCCACCGCCCATTCCGGCGAGTTCTTGCCCGTCACCGCAACTTTGTCACCCCGGTGTACACCCTGGGTCGACAAATAAGCTGCCAGCCGCTCTATCCTGGCCAAGGCCTCGCTGTACGTGCAACTGATGCGTTCCGGATCGTATACCGTCAGACAAGGCCTATCACCATGCCTTGCCGCGCTGAGGCGGAACATCTCGGGGAGAGTTGGCCACTCGCCCTTGAAATAAGTACCCCTGTATTCATCCAGGAATTCCCACGGTTTTCGTTCTTGCATGACTGGATCTCCTCCGGTTTATCATGTCCAGGCCGCCACCGGCGGTTGCCACCCGTATGGACACTGATGGTGGCCAAAAGTTGCGGGATATGTAATCTTCACCCGACTGAGGTTGTTGGTCCATTGACCACGGTATATAGTTCAACCGGGAGCATCAATGCGTAGTATCCGCCGTAAACCAGTATTTGTCATCAACCTTCTGACAATGGCCATCGTATTTCTGTCTTTTTCCTGTTCCACCAAGGCAGAAATGACCATAGGGAAAGACAGCAAGGCCAGCATCTCACTGGTGGTTTCCATCCCGCCGGAAATCGAAGCCTGGATGCGCCGCACCACCGGCCTGCCTGCAGGTAGCCCACTGTTCAACTCTGAAGGAACGGCAGAAGCCCTCAGGAACAGGGGTTTCAAGGTTATCAGTTCCAGATTGCCGAACCGGTATTCGCAGGAAGTCAGCTTCGAAACAGCCGACCTGGCTGCATTCATCGCCAGCGACACCCGGTTAAAAGATTCCAGCCTGATCCATTACAAGAGCGGACAGGGTTGGGCATCCATCCGCCTGACTGTAACCAGTACCAATGCATCAGCCCTCATCGACCTGTTTCCGGGACTGGATCCTCAATTGCTAGAGGCCCTCCAGCCGCCAGCCTTGTTCTACAACCCGGTCACCACCGCTGAATACCGGAGCATGCTCGGCGCCCTCATGGGGCGTACCGCAGCAGGTGCCCTTGACGCAACGAAGCTGAATCTGAAGCTGATATTGCCCGGTACAATCCTGGAATCCAGCGGTATGATCCCCGGAAGCGGACCCAATCCCCGGACTGCAGAATTTACCATTGCAGTGGTAGATGCCATGGTCCTTGAGAAGCCCATAGACATCTACCTCAAGTGGGAACAGTAAAACGATCAGTCCCTTGAATCCTGTCAGTTATGCCAGTACCCCTAAACGTCTACCCGCTCAGCTCTGGCCAGTCAAGGCCTTTATGTAGTGCAGCCGACCATACAATTCCGGCTTGTCGGAATTGCGGCGTGCCAGCTTTCCGCGAAGCTCAGCCAGGGATGCCAGCTTGTGGCTGTCCATCCAGGTTCCCATTTCATCGATGATTTTAGTCAGCGCACCATAACCCTTGGCATAAGCCGCGGAGCATACCTGAACCGCAGAAGCTCCGGAAGCCACAAGCTTGAGTACCGAAAGACCATCGAACACACCACCGGAGGCACACAACTGGGCAGCACCGATACGCCCTTCAAGCAGGGCTATCCAGCGGAGGCTCTCATGGTAGGCCTCGGAAGTCCCACGGGTAGGACCCGCGGTCAGGCTCAGAGTCTCCAGATCGATATCCATTCTGTAAAAACGATTGAAAAGAACCACACCCTTGGCGCCAGCTCCGGCAAGACGCTGGGCAATGTTCCCGATATTGGTGTAAGCAGAACCCAGCTTCACCGCAACAGGAATGCGGACTGCAGATGAGACCGTGGCTACAATGCCGACCAACCTGTCTTCTATGGCGGAACCCTGCTCGGAAGGATCAGCAGGCAACACCCCCAGGTTAAGCTCCAGAGCATCAGCCCCGGCAGATTCGATCCGCTTGGCAAAATCAGTCCAGGCAGAGGCTCCAGCGCAGTTGACACTGGCAAAAACCGGAACATCGCCCGCCTTCCTGGCAGCCGCAATCAGGGCCAGATATTCAGCGGAACCTTCATTCATGCCCATCCCATCCAGGAATGCAGCAGCTTCGGGATGTTCCCATATGCTTCCAACCTGGCCTAGTTCTGCGCGCAATTGTTCCTCGAACAATGATTTAAGCACTACGGCACCAACACCTGCATCTATGGAGCGCTTCACTCCTTCGGCGCTGGCCGTAAGCCCCGATGAAGCCATTATTACCGGATTGCGCAAAGGCAAGCCAAGATAGGTACAATTGAGATCAGCCATGTAAGCTCCTTCCAAAAATCGGCACAGGGTAGCAGACCCCAGCTCATTGAGCCTCCAGTATACTCTGATTCTTCATGGTGATCAAATGATCCCGAGTGGTTTTATCCTCTGCTCTGACAACTCCTCCGGATCTGCAGGCGGAGCTGTTGACAATGTTGAAACAAAGAGTGGCAAACCCCGCAGATACGTACTAGACTTGACCGGTATTGCCATAATTCAGAATGAAGGTTGCAGACAAAGAGGAGCTTCGTATGAAAAAAACTTCATCAACCAAACGGTTCATACCACTTTGGATCATGCTGGTCGTTCCCATCATGATGATATTCATACTATCAATATCGGCTGTTCTTCTGAGCAACCTGCAGGCTTCACGGAAAGTAGTAAAAGAATCATCCATTGCCCTGACCTGGAAAACAGCGGGAGAAGTGGAATCAAGAATGAGAGGCTTCATGGGACAGGCCCACACACTGTTGGCCAGCCTTGCAGCAACCATCGAGAGTGGAGCAGTGGACATCTCTGACACAAAAGGACTGTTGCCCTTGCTTTATCGACTTTCGAACATCTCTGCTGATGTCAGGACCCTGTACCTCGGTGATGAATTTGACAATACCGCCTTGATCGGTCTGGAACCCGACGGTTCGGGTCTGGCAGCACTCAGAGATGAAAGTACAGATGGCAAACTTGGTTTCTACGAGCTTCTGCCAGGAGGTTCCATCGGAGCCTTGACCCAGGCCATCGACTTTTCCGCAACCTCACGTCCCTGGTACACCGGAGCCCTGGAACGTTCAGGCGCTGGCTGGACCGATATTTATGTCGACGCTGTCAGTGGAGAACTCGTCCTTACCCCCTATCTTCCGCTGGCAGGACGTTTTGGTCATGTCCCGGGAGTTCTGGGTGCCGACATGCCCTTGCAGGAACTGAACAACCTGCTGGAAAAAGCAGTCATGGGGTCCGGTTCGTCCGCAGTCATAATTGACCACAACGGTTATCTTGTTGCCGCCTCGGGCGGTACACCCTTGACCGGGGGCAGCGGCGAATCACAATTCAGAATCCTTGCAGAGGAAAGCAGTGACAAAATAATTGCCATCGCTGCAGCCTATCAGCCCGTCGATGCCACTACCGCTGCCTCGGGCGACAACCCGGAGTTGGCATCCCGCACGTGGTATCATGAGTTTGTCATAGAAGGCGAAGACTATTTTGTCAGCTCCAGCCCCTTCACCGACGATCGTGGCCTGGACTGGACCATCCTGATCTATGTACCATTGAGCGCGGCACTTCGTTCACTGTCGGATTCACTACTTGTATCTGCCGTAATCAGTCTTGGTGCATTGGGAATAGGAGCGATATTGCTTCTGGCCATCATGAGAGCCTTTACCCGGGATATTCAAGGCGTCATGACCATCCTGCGCAGCATTGCCGACGGTAATCTTGCAATCTGTATCGATGTAACCTCCCGGTCGGAAATCGGCAACATACAACAGTCCATCCGCGAACTGGCTGAGAGACTGAACGATATCATAACCGGAGTAGCCGGCGCTGCCGAGCGTACTGCCCAGTCTTCCGAGTCCCTTGCCGAGAACTCCGCTGAAACAGCCGCTACCATCACCGAGATGAGCGCCAATATCGGGTCCATGAAACGACAGACAGAATTGCTGGATCTTGCAGCCGCCGATGCTGAATCCGCCGAGGAGGCAGTCCGGGCTGCCAGTGATACCGTAGTAGACTCTGTAAAGGAAATGGAAAATGCCATCGGAGCATCCAGAGGAATCATCGAAACCATTGCCAGACGCCTGGAAGAAATGGCATCGAATGCTCAGGAACAGAGTCACCTGGCTGCCAAAGTGGCTGGCATGGGAAGCGAAGGGCGGGAACGCACCGAAAATTCAGTACTGGCCATGCAGAAAATGGAAGAAGGTGCAGGTCGCACCCTTGAACTGGTAGGTATCATAGACAGCATCGCAGAACAGACAGGATTGCTGGCCATGAATGCCGCAATAGAAGCCGCCCATGCAGGAGAAGCAGGCAGGGGATTCTCGGTAGTTGCAGAAGAAATCCGTAAACTGTCAGAAAGCACCGCCGAGAACGCGCGCGGCATAGGGGCCACAATTGAAGAAAGCGTACGCGCCATAGCCGAAGCCTCCCAGATAGCCAGCAAGACCAACGGCATCATGGGCTCGGTAATCGAAGGCGTAGATGACTTGACCAGGGAACTCAGCTCCGTGGCGTCAACCCTCAGTGAAGCCGCCGGAGAGGGTCAGAAAGCGACATCGGCAATCGGGACCCTAGCCACAACTGGCCATAATCTGGCAGGAGCAGTTAAAAGCCTCAGAACAGGTTCAGCTGCCATTGCCAAAACCGTAGAAGACGTGCGCAGACTGGCCCTTGAAAACAGGCAAGCTGCCGATGAAATCGCAATAGGCATCCATGAAATAGACCTGGCGGCAAACTCCCTCACTGATCTCTCACGGGAAAATGCCGATACAGCAACAACCATACGGGAAGCAGCAGCCCGGTTCACAACCAAGACCAGCTAGAAGCGACCGGGTTTCACCTCTTACTGAAAAACACCTCAGGCTTGGTTGTTCACACAGACAACGGACCCATAAGTGTAGCCAATTCAGAGGCCGTAGCCTCTGCCATCAATGCGGTACGTACCTCTTCCCTGGAGCAGTGCTTGGCCAAGGCGGATAGAGTAAGCAGGTGATTGTGCCGGTCGCTGCACACAACAAAAAACGCTGCTCGTACAGGGATCCCATCTGGTGCTCCCCAAGCCACCGGAAAACGCGGATACGCAATAGCCACGAAGGGTTCAACCCCCATACCAAGACCATCTGCCAAAGGATGGGGGAAAGCAAGTGCATCACCCAAGGCAGTAGGAGAAGCAGCTTCACGTGCTATCATGGGAGCTACCAGAATCCGGCGGTCTGGCTGGCCTGGCTCACTCATAGCCGTCAAGGCGGCAATAATGAAATCTGCTGCATCCTTGCCAGGGATATTGTGCCATGAGCCACCACGTAACAACAGATCAGACAGCTCAACTTGAGTGCCCTGTAGAATCGACATGCTCTCACCTTTCTTCGTCCAGAGGGATACAACAGCTGCAATTGTCGGGATTCCCAACGGCCGCGTTCCACCACTCTTCTTTGGTATGTCTACCCGTCGAACTGTTTTTGGATGATAGCTACCCGAGGCCATCCGGTTCCAGAGCTTGTACAAATTCGGGCTGAGATTGGCCTCGAATTGTTCAATCGTCTGTCCATCGACCCCGGCAGCACCACCATTTTCCCGTACCGACAGCCAGGTGTCAACGCCGATGGTTGTCCAATAAAACGTCCGCACTCTCAAGCCAGCAAAATCAAATCGGCGTTGACATCAGAAAATCCTGCTACCGCAAGCTTCTTGATTCTTCGTGGCACACAGCAGTTGTTGGAAGATATTTTTTCTAAAACCATTAAACAACAAGAAATTCCAAGTATTCACCGAAAACCCAGTATGCTAAATTATTTGTCAATCCTAAGTGTATTTCTGATTTCACTGACTCATAAACATTTATGCCAGCTTGTGTATCTTCATCATACCGTGTTATTAAATACCAATAATTGGATTTGCCATTAATTTCCATTTCCCTTGATGTACGAGCAATTACAATAAACCTGCTAACATCACAATCCTTAATGCATTCAAATAAGAATGGGCTCATTCTTTCAGATGTTTATATAACATAAAATTCATTATTCACAATATCTTTAGGTCTAGAATAGACCTAATCATTAGGTATTCAGAAATTAACATCAGATATAAAGATAAAATCAATATTGTCAATTTTAGAGCTATAACTTCTTGTTCTGATGAATAACATCTACTGTTTGAATCAATTTCCAATATATATTTGGAATTGAATCGTACATCTCTTAAGGCCAGCCAATAATGAAGATTCCCCCTAATTTTAAATAATTTATTATAATATATTATTCCTTCTTCATTTATTTGATAACTTGGAAATTCATATGCATAAGGCCCTCTTAAAGGAATTGTATTTCCCTCAAGTTAAAAACTGTAATTTTTAAACATAATTATATCAATACGCCCAAACCAATCATTTCGTTCGTTGATTCAGAAAATATTAAGTTTGTTTGTAATAGCAAACCTAATATGATTAATATAAGGGCACCTCTAAAAACTCGGAAAGAAAAATGTTATAATCGATACCATGAAACAGCATGGATTTTTTGATGAAAACGATCGGCTGAAGGAACTCAGCCAACTCGGTGATCCTTTGGAAAAGCTCAAC
>JAVEXH010000055.1:0-10587 GCA_034004175.1 Spirochaetia bacterium | reverse complement strand
GGTGGATGCCCGGAATTTCTTCAAAGTGGAGCAGACCCTTGAAGCTTCAGGTATACAGGTGGCCTATGCGGATACCATCATCCTGAACAAGATCGACCAGGCCGATGACGATCTGATCGACAGGACCCTGAAATTGATAGAGAAGCATAATGATGAAGCCCCGGTTTACCATGCCCTCTTCGGGGACATTTCGCCGGAGCTTGTTTTCACGGAATGTATGGAATGCATAGATGGGCAGATGGCAAGAACCTCCGGAAGGACGGGGCACTTCGATCCTTTGAGGGTTCCTGATTTTTACAGTTTCAGCCTGAAGCTGGATGGTGTATTCAACAGGGAGAAATGGGCAACCCTGACAGGCTCCCTTGCGGAGGCCGGGGTGCTGCGGGCCAAGGGTATCATCCGCTTTTCAGATGGACTGCGGTACTTCGAGAGCATCAATGGCGAGTATTCGGAGAAGGAAGTACCGCCGGCCTTTGCGGGGCGGCAGCAGAGCATTTTCACCTTTGTTGCCAGGGAGAAATTTACTGCCGAATTTACGGATAGCATCAAGGCTTGTGCTGCTGGAATGGAGTTCCTGCAATGGAAGCCCGGGAATTAAGTGATGGCTCGGCATATCATTTCCGGGATTTACTCCATGAGCGATAAGGTTTTTGCAGATACCAGCATCCTGGCCCACACCAGGGGGCTTGAGCCGGTATGGATACGGAAGGTTTTTATGAAGTGGGAAAGGTTGCCGAAGCCGCTTTCGTTACAGGCTTCGGTAACGCTTGATCCTCCGGCCAGGAGAGTGCATGCCCGGTCGATGCGCACCCGGGTCAGATAGCGGCCTACACTGTAGCCTGTGGCCTCTTTGAAGATCCGGCACAAGTGATACTTTGATACGGCACACGCTGTGGCAATTTCATCAAGGTCCAGCGGGTACGGGGCCTTTTCCCGGATCAGGGCGATGACCCGTCTTGCGATGTGCCCGGGAACCTTCTCCTGGTGTACGATTACCTCTTCGCCAACGGCATGTACGGCAAGCTGGACAGCGCTGAACAGGGTAGCCAGTTCGGATAGAGCTGCTTCTGCCGGAATTCCTGCTGACTTGTTCTTGCCTTGAGCATTCTTCATTTCGACCAGCAGCCTGATGGCACCGGCCAGTTCCTTTTGCCTGTCAATAACCAACTCGACTCCGGCGAAGACATCCAGAAACATTTCTTTTACCCCTGAACCATAAGCAGACAGGGTCTGTGCCAGGGTATCAAGATCCACGATAAGCACCCAGGCTGCATGGTCTGAAACGATGGGCTCAAGTTCGTACGAATGTATGGCATTCGGGCCTATGATATAGGTTTGCCCTTCTATAATGCTTTCGCTACGGTTGCCGACCCTGATTTGTCCACCTACACTTGAAAAAGCCACCAACTCCAGCCGCGGATGGAAATGTGGAGCAATGGAATGCCTGCCGGCATACCGTGAGACGAAGGAAGCAAAGCCACCTGGTACAAAGTTGAACGTTTCCAGTCTGGGATGGATTGAAATTGCCATGGCTAGCAATATAGCGATAAACCATGGTGATTATAAAGTGATGCAATTTCAATCACGCCTTGCTTACCCCATATCAAACCGGCACGAGCCACGGTCCACCAGGGGCATCTTGGTCTTGAGCACCTGGACTGCATCCGAGCCTGATTGCAACCTGGATTCAAGAAGGCTCCAGGCCATGGAAACCATGAGCCGCTGGTCGCCCTGCATCGTGGTTATCTTGGGTATGAAAGGCAGGGAATAGTCCAGTACGTCGCCACCGGCGGCAATGACCGAGATATCCAGGGGAACCCGCTTGCCGATGCTTTTCAGGGCTTCGATAAGACAGGCAGCAAAAAAATCATCATGCACCACCCAGGCTGTGGGAGCATCAGGTTCTTCATAGATGGCTTGTACCCGGGCAAGCAATTCGGTGTACACGGATATCTCGATGCGAATCGTATGCGCATCGGAATATTCGATGTGCTTCTCTTCCAGGGCCCGGCGGTAACCATAGTACCGGTCTGCCACCAGGGCGGTATATTCCGGGCGGATGTAATCGGCATAACCAATGTTCCGGTGTCCCAGGTCCATCACGGTACGTGTAGCTTCGTAGGAGGCTTGCAGGTTGTCGGACAGCACCGAACAGAAAGCATTCTGGTGCTCGCTGTTGTTTATGATTATCACTGGAATTCCTGCAGCCTCCAGGTCCCTGAAAAGTTCCTTGTCGACATAATGGAGGGAAAACACTGCGCCGACCTTGGCACCCATGATTTCCTTCAACAGCGTCTTGGATGTATTGCGCTTCTGTACATGGAAGACTATGGGGTTCTTGCCGGCTTTCAGGACGGCATCTTCCAGAAGAAGAACGAAGGGGATTGAAAAATTCCACAGATATGACACGGCCTCCTGCTGGAGTATGGCCACATACTTGAAATTCTTCTTGCCGCTGGCTTCCCTGGATGGTTTGCGCTCATAGCCAAGCTCCGATGCAATGGTACGCACTTTGTCGGCCATGCCGGCGGATATCTTGCCTTTGCCTGAAAGTATCATCGAGACTGCGGCTATTGATATGCCGGCAGCATCGGCTACATCCTTCAAGGTGGTTCTTTTCATGCAACAAGTATGCACAGGTTTTGTTGCATGTGAAGGTCTTGAAGGTTAAAAAAAGCATTTTAACTAGTATTTCTTAAAAAAATTAATTTAATGATCTTGATGAATCAGGTACCTATGGTAAAATCGCCTGCATATGGGGCTTTTCCAGAAGCGACTGTTTTTTGTAATTGGCTGACATTCTTCAACAATCGGAGAACTGCGTGACACCGAGGGAAAGATTTCTGACGGCAATCCATGGCGGGAAACCAGACCGTGTACCTCTCTTCGATTTTCTGTTTCAGGAACCGATGTATGAGAGTTTCATCGGCCACCGGCCCGGCAGTTACAACGGTCCGGATGCCCTTTCGTTGGCCATCAAACTGAACATGGATGCAATATGGGTTCCCCTGGCAGGCTTCCAGGGATATTCCCCTGAGTGGATAGACGATACAACCTACAAGGACGAATGGGGCACCGTCTTTACCCGATCCGATGTATCCTGGCCTATTGATTCTCCCATCGGCTATCCCATACAGACCGCGGAAGATTTCAGGAAGTATGTCTGTCCCGATCCTACCTTGCCAGGGCGCGACATCGAACTGAGGCAGACCATAGAGATGAACCGCGATTCCCAGCTTGCCATCACCTGTGGTGTGCAGGGGCCACTGACTACAGCATGGCTGCTGATGGGCTTCGAGAACATCAGCTTTGCCCTTTATGATGATCCCGACCTGCTGGAGTCGGTCTTTGCAATGTCCAATGATTTTTTCAAGAAAGCCGCGAAGATAGCAGTGGAGTGCGGTGTGGATGGCATCTGGGTAAGCGAGGATCTGGGGGATTCAAAGTCGGTGTTCTTCCGCAAGGACATGTTTGTAGAACATTTCTATCCGTATCTCAAGGATCTGGTGGACTATGTAGACTCCCTTGGCGTTCCAGCCTTGCTGCACTCATGTGGCAACATCTATGATTACATGGACCTCCTTGCGGATACCAAGATCAAGTCCATCCACCCCTTGCAACGCACGGCAGGTATGGATCTGAAGAAGGTCAAGAAGGAATACGGCAAGCGCTTCTGTATAGTGGGCAATATCGACTCGTCGGGAACCTTGCCGTACGGCAGTACCGGGGATGTACGAGCCGAGGTGAGGCAGGCCATAGCAGACGGTGCCGAGGGTGGTGGCTACATCCTGGCGTCCGATCATTCCCTGCACGATGGCATCTCGGTGCAGAATATCCAGGCCATGTTCGACGAGGGACTGAAGGCAGGATCCGCAGTATACAAGGACGCGTAGTTATAAGGACGCGTAGTTATAAGGACGCGGAGTGATGAAGGCATACCCCGCTGGATAGCCGGCGGATAAGCAATTTTTCTTGTTCCAAGGAGGATCGGATGAAGAAATTTCTGGTAATCGTAGTAGCCGTGGCCCTGCTGGTGGCCGTCGGATCGAACGTCTTCGCGGCTGGTGCCAAAGAAGAAGGCAAGCCCAAGGTGGCTGGCGTGGTCTTCCAGGAAGACCAGTTCATGAAGCTCATGCAGCTTGGCTACAAGGACGCCGCGGAGAAGGCAGGATTCGAGTTCTATCCCGGCAACACCAATGGTGACGCCGCCAAGGAATCAGAGTTCCTGAACACCTATGTAACCCAGGGTTACAAGGGCGTAGCCATTTCCCCGATCAGTGAAGGCGCCTCCATGAAGGTGATCGCCGATGCAGCAAACAAGGGCCTGTTCGTTGGTATCTCCAACTTCACCCTGACCAATGCCCCCTACATGACCGGCTCGTTCACCTCCGACAACTATGACCTGGGCAAGACCTGCGGTCTGGCTGCCGCCGAGTTCATCAAGACCCAGATGGGTGGCAAGGCCAAGATCGCCATCCTGCAGTTCAAGTCCCTGCTCCCCGAGCAGTCCGGCGCCCGTGTGAACGGCTTCCTTGACCAGGTAAAGAACCTCCCCGGTGTTGAAGTGATTGCCGACCAGGATGCCTGGCTGCAGGACAAGGCCATCACCGTCGGTGGCGACATCATCACTGCCAAGGGCGACGAGCTGACCATGATCTTCTCTGCCAACGAAGGCGGCACCATCGGTGCTACCATGGCCGTGAAGAACGCCGGCAAGGAAGGCAAGATCTTCGTATTCGGCTTCGATGGTTCAGAGCAGATGGTCCAGCTCCTGAAAGACCCCGCCAACATCCTGCAGGCAGCCATTGCCCAGGATCCCTACGGCATCGGCGTAAAGACCATGGAAAGCCTGGCCAAGGCCATCAAGGGTGAAGACTACAGCGACACCAAGGGCAAGACCATCATCGTTCCCGGCATCCTGCTTGAGCGCAAGAATGTTGCCGGTCTCGATGCCTTCCTGGCCGACCTGAAGTCCAAGTCCAACTAAGGACACTCTTACCATTTTGTAGCATACTGAAGGGGTTCCGCGCAGACTGGCTTGGCCGGCCCCGCGGGACCCCTACTTCTGAAGCCGGACAAGCCTTGCGCAGAGAGGATTACATGAGCACCCTGAACGTCCGAAACATCACCAAGGTTTTTCCCGGGACCAAGGCGCTTGACGATGTCTCCCTCTCCTTCGAGAGCGGAAAAGTGAACGCCCTGATAGGCAAGAATGGTTCCGGAAAATCCACACTGGTCAAGATCATAAACGGGGCCTACCTCCCCGATGCCGGAACCCTCGACATAGATGGGGTTCCCCTGAAATTCGAAAATCCTTCGGATGCCTTCGACAAGGGCATGGCCACGGTCTATCAGGAGATGAGCCTGATACCGGGGCTGTCGGTTGCCGAGAACATTCTGATTGGTCGATATGAAACCAATGGAGCCTTTGTAAACTGGAAGAAGACCTACGCCAAGGCCCAGGCCCTTCTGGACGAGATGGGCATAGACCTTCCCCTGCGTGAACTGGTGGTGAACCTGAGCGTGTGGCAGTGCCAGGTGGTAGAGATAGTAAAGGCCATGAGCTGCAGGCCCAAGGTCATACTACTGGACGAACCTACTTCGGCCTTGGCACAGCATGAGACCCGGATACTGTTCAAGCTGATCCGGGAACTGAAGAAGAAAGATGTAATCATCATCTACATCACCCACCGCCTGCAGGAATTGTGGGAAATAGCCGATACCAGCACGGTGCTTCGTGATGGCATGGCCATAGGCACAGTGGAGATGGCCAGTTCCCAGCCCAAGGACATACTGAAACTGATGTTCGGTGATGTAGAGGTCAAGGACAGGCCAGCGGATCTCAGGGTCTCTGATGAGACCATACTCGAGGTGAAAAATTTCAAGCGCACACCCTGGTTCGAGGATATCTCCTTTACCCTGAAAAAAGGAGAGGTGCTCGGGATAGCCGGCATGCTCGGCTCCGGCCGAACGGAACTGCTGCGCGGCATCTTTGGTGCCGACAAGGTGGACTCCGGTACCGTGCTGCTGGATGGGCAGGCCGTGCCCCACCTCAGCCCGCGAGCCATGCGACTCCGTGGCCTTGCCTTTACCCCTGAAGACAGGAAGTCCCAGGGCCTGGTGCAGATACTGTCGATACGGAACAACCTCTGCCATGCCAGCCTGGCCCAGATATCTCCCGGCGGTTTTGTGGACACCAGACTGGAGCATGAGTTTGCCGACAGGCAGGTGGAGTCCCTGCAGATAAAGACCACCAGCACGGAACTGCCCATGACCAGCCTCTCTGGTGGCAACCAGCAGAAGGTGGTGGTAGGCAAGTGGCTCAATGCCGATCCCAAGGTGATCATCTTCGATGAACCGTCCCGGGGCATCGACGTGAATGCAAAACAGCAGATATTCCAGATAATCTGGGATCAGTCGCGGCGGGGCATCTCGTCCATCGTGGTTTCATCCGAACTGGAGGAACTGCTGGAGATCTGCCACTGTATCATCATAATGCGGCTCGGACGCTTCATCGGAGAAGTGAAACCCGAGGACGTAACCATAGAACAACTGTATTCGCTATGCATGGGAGGCGATGAACAATGAAACCGGCCGCAGGCAACACCTTCAACCTGTCCAACTTCACCAAGAAATATATGATGGAGCTGATACTCTCCTTCATCACCCTGGTCCTGATACTGGCGGCCCCGGGTTTCTTCACCTTTCCGAACATCCTGAACATCTTCCGCAATGTGGCTCTGGCGGGTGTCATCTCCTTCGGCATGACCATGACCATCATCGGTGGTGAGATAGACCTGTCCGTCGGCTCGTCCATAGCCCTGTCCGCGGTGCTTACCGCGACCATCACCGGAGCCCTGGACAAGGCAGGCATCATGCCCATGGAGACCGCCGTGTTCGTAGCCATGGGCTGCGCTCTGGTTGTGGGCATGCTGATAGGTCTGTTCAATGGCTTCATCCGGACTAGGTTCAACATTCCGTCCTTCATCATAACCCTGGCCATGCTCAATGTGATCTACGGGACCGCCGCCCTCATTTCCAAGGGCTTCCCGGTAACCACCCTGCCGGACTGGTACAACTGGATAGGCGCAGGCCGCATCTTCGGCGTGTTCCCCGTGCCGGCTGTGTGGCTGCTGATTGTCTTTGCCGTGGTGTTCGTGATCATGAACCTGACCAGGTTCGGGCGCGAGGTCTATGCAGTCGGCGGGAATCCCGAGTCCGCCAGGCTCTCGGGCATCAATGTGACCATGGTCAAGATTGTCATACTGGTGGCTGTGCAGATGCTGGCCGCCCTGTCGGGCATAATACTCTCTGCCCAGGTGATGTCCGGTTCGTCCACCTTTGGCCGTGGCTACGAGATGGATGTCATCTCGGCGGTGATCATAGGCGGAGCCAGCCTGAACGGCGGTATAGGCAAGGTCTGGGGCACGATGATAGGCATTGTGTTCCTCGGGGTAATAAACAACGGCATGACCCTCTTTGGGGTAGGCGACTTCGAGAAGTACATAGTCCGCGGCCTGCTTATCCTGTTTGCGGTACTCCTGAATACCATCCAGGTACAGAGTCTGCAGAAAGCCAAGATGAGCAAATGACGAGCCAGGAACGGGTCAGAAAGGCCATACACTTCGACTATCCCGACCGGCCGCCGATATCCCACGCCATCCTGCCGTCGGCCCTGCTGCACCATGGCGATGCCCTGCGGGCTATCCTGAAGGACGTTCACGAGGATTTCGGCTGGGACTACCTGCCGGATCTGCCGGTGGAGAAATTTCCGCCTTATTACCGCAAGGGGCGCAACAAGGATGGTTTCGGTGTCATCTGGGAAAGCTCCGAAGACGGTGAATACGGCCTGCCGGTGGTAAAACCCCTGTCGGACTGGTCTGCCTACGAGTCTTTTGTGTGGCCTGATTTTCCGGTTCAACCGCCTCAGTACCGCCTGTACTCGGGGCACATGGTGGGCAGGGATCCCCGCTGGTATTCCCGGGGTGGCTGGATAACCTTCTTCGAGACCATGCAGGAACTGCGGGGCTTTGAAGACCTGCTGGCCGATGTGGTGATGGGTGAAGATGCAGCCTTTGCCCTGCGTGATGGCCTTCTGGCCTTCAATCTGGCTCTGGTGGACAAGTTCCTGGCCCTGGACTACGACGGCATACATTTTGCCGACGACTGGGGCACCCAGACCGCTCTGATGATAAATCCGGAGCTGTGGCGGTCCTTCTTCAAGCCCTGCTACAAGACCATGTTCGAGAAGGTCAGGGCAGCAGGCAAGGATGTACACTTCCATTCAGACGGCTACATCATCGACATCATCCCCGACCTCATAGAGCTGGGAGTCTCGGTGATCAACTGCCAGTCCAACTGCATGGGCAACGACGAGGTAGGCAGACGTTTCAACGGAAAGATCTGCTTCCGGACCGATGTGGACAGGCAGAATGTCATGACCTTCGGCAAACCGGCAGACGTGAAGAAGCACATAGACAGCCTGTTCCGTACCCTGGGCTCGGAAAAGGGCGGGATCATAGCCTGTGGGGAGATAGGCCGCGATACCCCCCTGGACAACATAAAGGCCATGTACGAGAGCTTCAGCACCTTCAGGTTCTGAAGCTCCTGCCGGCCCTGGTTACTCCAGGCCGGCAGGCTCCCAGTCGGTGTAGAAGTAGCCCAGCCACTGGGAGTCCACCATGGTGTGGGCAAAGTTCCCGTCCTGGTCTATGGAGTCGAATCTACCAGCTTCAAAATCCTCAAGCAGGGTTGCCACTGGCCGTATGGGATCAATGCCGATCAGGAGATCGTGGCTGCGCCCCAGGGTATCGAAAAATTCCTGGCTGAGCTGACCTTTGCCGACCGCTACAGCCATGAGGGCTACTGTACGCAATTCGGTCCTTCCGGTGGAAAAGCCCATGAGGCTCTTGCCGAATTCCTTCTGGGTCTTCTTCAGGCAATACTCGTAGCCGGAGCCTTTCAGGTAGCCTTCTGCCTCCTGGTAGCCCTGGTCTGTTGTCAGATTCAGGAGCTTGGCGCTTCTTGGCATGCTCTGGCCCATATCGATGGCGGTGTTGACTATGATGAACAGATCGTGGGACAGATTCATTTGCCTGAGCAGGTCGAACCGTGCGGCATTCCTGTTCCTGGCCCGTGCATAATCGATGGTGAATTTGCCGTCCCGCTTGTTGCGCTTTATGCGAATATGCTTATCCATTGCGGCCAAGCCCCCTGCGGTCGATTATGGCCTGGATTTCTTGCGTTTGGCCAGCATTTTTGCATGGTCTTCCGGTGAGCCGTCGTGCCAGGTCCCGAACCAGTAATCCAGCGGAACGTCTGGTACGCCGTAGTTGGCGGTGAAGTACCGGTGGTGCAGGTAATGGAAGTAGTTGTCTCCCGAGATGCTCCTGTCGCCCACAGTCACAAAGCGGTGGAAGCCCGTGTGGCCAAGTGCCGGAGTCACCCCGGCGTGCATCAGGTGGAAGATGGCATGGATGGGGTGGGACGGAATGATCCAATGGAACAGGACGCCCGAGAAGTACAGCAGGTGTTCGATGGGATGCATGGACAGGCCGGACCAGGGGCCTATGTTGATGTTCTTGTGGTGCAGGTAATGTGAGATTCTGAAGAGGGGTTTCCAGTGGCTGGCCCAGTGGATGAAGAAGAAATGCAGCTGCCGGAGGAATATGACCCCGACCATCAGGAGCACAAAGTATACCGGGCTGGTACGCCAGTCGACATAGGGAATGATCTTGTTTGCATAGGCCCAGAGGGTTACGACCTCGTAGCCTGTCCAGATGAGGCACCCGCTGGTCAGGCTCCAGAAGATGTTGTCCCAGGTCTGGTTCCTGAACAGGAACCGGGAATCATCGGTGGCCATCCATTGGTCGGTGTACTTGTACTTGAGTCCCTGGGCTCTTGCAAGATAAAGACGCAGATGGAACCCTCCGGAGATCAGGACAACCAGTACGACGTTTCTGGCGTACACCTGGAGCATCCAGCCGAGCTGGAAGGTGGCGGTACGGTCCAGGGATGGTGTGAAGAAGGCCCAGGATCCAATTGCCAGCAAGGCCACAGCCAGATTGTATGGCCAGAGGAAGCCCACCGGCCCGAACAGGTACTTGAAGACCCTGACCGGATTCCAGGGCAGACTGAAAAGAGGGCTGGGTTTTGGTAGTTCATCCGGCCGCCATTCGCCTTTTGCGTCCCTGGTGCCCCATGTTGAATCGCTCATAGTGAATCCTCCTGATGGTACTTCAAGTAATCTTATCAATATAATCGTAATTAAGCAGATTTCAAATTTCAATACACTTACCAGCGTGTTGTTTCAGATGCGCACCTGTTTTGGCTTGCATGTGGATGGAAATTGGCTTAAAATAGCCCTTAAAGAACGAATCACTGTCGGCGTGAAATCATGGAGTTGCCATTTATTGTCGCTGATGACTCGTTTCCAAATCTCTATCGCTCAAGGAGAGGCATGATGAAATCGAAAATCACTGTGTTTGTGGTACTGCTTCTGGTCATGACGACCGTTTCGGCTTTTGCCGCTGGTGGTCAGGAAGGTCCAGTATTCGTCAACGTAGCATCCGGTGGTACCGGTGGTAC
>JAVEXH010000054.1:0-10687 GCA_034004175.1 Spirochaetia bacterium | reverse complement strand
ATAGATGATCTCAATGCCAAGTACAAGCTTGACACAAGCATCTATGCGGAAGGCATGATGGCAGGTACCCGGTTCAACGGCAAGACCTATGGTCTACCCACCATTGCCCAGTGCCTGATCCTGGCCTATGACTCTGCCGCCTTTGAGGCTGCAGGCCTGGCAGTGCCGAAGACAGCAGACGAACTGGTCAAGGTAGCACAATACTTCAAGTCCAAAGGGTCCGGCATTGCCATTCCCGCAAAGCAGGGCGGAGCTGCAGCCACCCTGTATTCACAGCTGCTCTTCTCGTCCGGCGGTTACTACTTTGACAAGAATGGTGCGCTGAACCTTACCTCTCCCGAGAGCATCTACGCCGCCACCATCTACGACCTGCTGGCCCAGAATTCCGTCCGGGGTGCCACAGCCTGGCATCATGACGAGGCAGCGGAAGCCGTCCGGACCAAGGTAGCTCCCATCGGTACCATCATGAGCGGCCTGGCCAACCAGAACGCTGATCCGGAAAAATCCCTGATCGTGGACACCGTCCGCTATGCCACCATCAATGGCAGGACCGGCGATACGGCAGCCAACAACGCCTTCTGGGTATGGGCCATAGCCAACAACACCAATGATGCCGATGAATCATTCAAGTTCATATCCTGGTTCACCAGCCCCGCCGTCGAGAAAGAGCAGACCATGGCCAACCAGCAGGTCAGCGCCATCAACAGCCTGTCCAGTGATCCGGAAGTCCTTGCCAAGCTCCCCTACCTGCCGGTAGTGATGAAGCAGTTGGCCAACGGCAAGATGGACCCGGCCCTGCGCAACTTTGGCCAGCTCAAGGACGCCCTGATTATCGGCCTGTCCGAGATTGCCACTACCGATGCCGATCCGGCAGCGGTGATGGCCCGTATCCAGGACCAGCTCAAGTCTGTGGATTTCAGTAAATAAGGAGACTCTGTGACCACCATGCCTATCCGACGTGCAAAGACTTTCTACTGGTCCCTTGAGAGGGGCGACCTCCTGCCTGCCCTGCTCATGGTGCCTGCTATCGGCCTCGTCGGATTCGCCATGGTGGTCCCCCTGGTCTACGGTGTTTTCCTGACCTTGTTTGATTACCGCTTCGGCACCTTCAATCTTGCCGAATCCTTTGTAGGCCTAGCCGATTACCTGCGCTTCTTCAGCGACAAGACTGCCATGCAATCAGTAGTCAACACCCTTGCCTTCTCGGCTGGTGCCATAGCCGGTGATTTCGTGATCGGAACAGCGATAGCCCTGTTGCTTCATTCGCTGGCACGACTGCTCAGCCGCTGGCTCAGGCCCATGGTCACCATGCCCCTGCTGGTTTCGCCGATCATAGTAGGCCTTACCTGGCGCTATATCTATGACCCCCAGGGGCTACTGTACTGGTTGCTTGACAAGGTGGGTATTCCTTTTGAAGCCTTTCCCGGCGTCACCAGTGCTTCCACCGCACTGATATCGATTGTCATTGCCCACTGGTGGCAGGTTGTGCCTTTTGTGGTGATCGTACTCACTGCAGGGCTGGTTGCCATCCCGGAAGAACTCTATGAGGCTGCCCATGTGGAGGGTGCAGGCCCGGTGACAGTATTCCGGCGCATTACCTTGCCGCTTCTCCGTGATGTCTATCTGGTCATCCTGCTCATCTCCGGGGTGGATACCATAAAGATCTTTGACCTGATCTTTGCCTTGACCGGCGGAGGTCCAAACAATTCCACGGTGTCACTGAGCATCTATGCCTATAACCAGGGCTTCGGCAATGGAGAACTGAGTTATGCCATGACGATTTCGGTGATGGCCATGCTGATCACCTTCCTGGTATTCGGCCTGCCTTTCATACGACAGAACGCCAGACGTGCAGCGGAGGCGGGAAAATGATCACGCGTTCAGGCCCTTTTGCCCGCATCATGAAGACAGTGGCTGTGCTCATCATGGCCTTCTGGACTCTCACACCTATCTACATTGTTGTTACAAATTCTTTCAGGCGCACCCTGGACATAAAGAAGATGCCGCCGGATCTCATCTTCAAACCCGTCCTGGTCCATTTCGAGCGTCTGCTGGCTTTGGACAACTTCTACCGCTATTTCTTCAATTCGGTAGTCATAGCAGGCCTCACTACTGTTGTGGCCATCAGCTTCGGCACCCTGGCAGCATATGGCCTGAAACTGTTCCGCTCCCGCTTGGGCGAGCGTTTATCCAACCTGTTGCTGCTTGGAAAACTGGTACCTGCCATTGCAGTGCTTTTGCCCCTGTTTACCATCATGAACAGGCTGTCCCTTACCGGAACCTATCTTGGGCCGGTCATTGCTCATGCAGCGATGGGATTGCCCTTTGTCACCTGGATCATGGCCTGCTTTGTCCGCGATCTGCCGGACGAACTGCTGGAATCGGCTACCATAGACGGCTGCTCACGGATGGGAGCCTTCGTCAGCATTGTCTTCCCGATGCTCAAGCCGGCAATCGCTTCCGCGACCATCCTGATAATGCAGTTCTCCTGGAATGAACTGCTGTTCTCGCTTCAGTTGACCAAGCTGGATACCTACCCTCTTACCGTTGGCATAGCCCGCTATGTAGGTGCTGTTTCCGTAGACTGGGGCAAGAGCAGTGCCGCAGCTACCATTGCCTTGGTACCTATCATAGTTGTCGGATTCATACTGCAGAAACACCTGGTAACCGGCATGACCGCAGGCGCAATAAAAGGCTGATTACCGGCCTGGCATGATCCTGCCCCGGTTCCTTTATCTTGAATACCTCCAACTCAAAGGAGTCTTGCATGATATTCGGCGCTCAGTACTACCGTCCTCCTTTCCCGGCCCGCGAACACTGGGCAGATGATATGGCCTCCATGCGCAAACACAACTTCAACACCGTAAAAATATGGGCAGTCTGGAACTGGATTGAAACCGAACCAGGACACTTTGATTTTTCCGAGTTGCGCGGTCTGCGTGAGGCAGCCCAGCGTGAAGGCCTGAACGTGGTGGTGAACACCATACCGGAAGGCGCACCTGCCTGGGCCCTCAAGGGCAACGAAGATGCCCTCTACCGCACAGCCCGCGGTGAAGCGATACATTTCGGCGGGCCAGCCAACCTCCCTTCCGCGGGTTGGCCGGGATTCTGTCCTGACAAACCCGAGGCAGCCAGGCTCATTGAAAGGTTTGTGGAAGCTGTTGCCGCCGATTGCCGCGACGACCCAGATGTAGTTGCCATCGATGTCTGGAACGAACCACACCTTGAACCGATGTTTGATTACCGCACGGAACTGTTGTGTTACTGCGACCACTCAAGAGCCCGGTTCCGTACCTGGCTGCAGGCAAGGTACGGTGATCTGGACAGCCTCAACAGAACCTGGTTCCGCCGGTACAAGTCCTGGGATGAGATAGAACCACCACCGCGCTTCGGCACCTGGACAGACATGATCGATTGGCGGCGGTTCTGCATCGACAACCTGGCCAGGCAGCTTCGCGGCAGGGTTGCGGCAGCCAGGCGTGGAGCGCCGGAGCTGCCAGTGCAGACCCACGTGGCGTATTCGGCAGTGCTTGGGAACAAGCTGGCAGGAGGCCTGGGCAACGAACTGGGGGACGAGTTCAGCCTGGCCAGGGAAGTTGATGTCTTCGGATTGTCAAGCTTTCCCAAGTGGCTGCAGCAGGGGGCGGAACTGAAAGGGACAGAGCAGCAACGGCTGGATCATGCTTTTGTACATTTATCCCACGCGGAAATGGTAGCCGAGGCATCCAGAGGCAGGAAATTCTACCAGGTGGAATTGCAGGGTGGCGGTGGCAAGGCCGGCCTCCTTGGCGGAGCCGTACCCGATGCCAGGGACATAACTGTATGGAACTACAATCTTGCCGCAGCCGGCGGCAAAGGCGTACTGTACTGGCAATGGGCGGCTGAACCTGCCGGCATTGAGTCACCTGGCTTTGGCCTGGTGCGCTTTGATGGCGGCCCCACCCCGCGTTCCCAGGCAGCAGCTCGCTGTGCCGCTGAACTGGTCGATCCGCGCCTCGAGCGGGCACGGCGTGTGCTGCCGGTCAACGGCATCTATGTATCCCGCAAGAGCCAACTGATCTGCTTTGCTGCAGACAGGCGGGAGGACCTGTATGCGGGGTCGCTTGCCGGTGCCTACCGGGCAGCCTACACGGCAGGTCTGCCGGTACGCTTTGTACACGAAGATTACGTCGACAAGCTGACCGACGAAGGACTTCAGGTTCTGTATGTGCCCATGGCCCTGTCCCTGGGCAGTGAAGAACATGCCGCACTGCACCGCTTTGTTGAGACCGGTGGTGTACTGGTCGGAGAGGCAGCCTTCGGCCTGTATGACGCTACTGGCCTGCTTGATGAATCGACAACGGCACTCCACGAGCTTTTTGGCCTTGAGCACCGGGAGATCGATGCCAGGACTGATAGCGACGCAGTGCTCAATACTGATGCCGGGTTCGTCGGAACCCTGTACCGTCATCTAGTGGAACCCCGGGATGGTACGACAGTACTGTCCCGGTTCAGCGACGGCTACCCGGCCCTGACCAGCCGGACCATTGGCCGCGGCAGGGCAGTCTTCGCAGCCACCTTCGCGGCCCTGGCCTGCCACAAGGGAGACGATGCAGCCAGCTGTTCTCTGGCAAGCTTCTTCGATCCTCGCGGCTACCATGCCCTCAGGTCCCTGAATATATCGACTGGGAACGAAACCGCGGTTTCTCCTGCAGGCAGTGGCTTCATGAAGGCCGCACCGGTTGTACGCCTGCTGGAGACCGCTGATGAATGGGGTGTGGTCGTTGTAAACCACAAGGCAGAACAGGTCCGGATCGAGCTAGCCTTTGACTCTGCCGCCGCAGATCCGGCACCCCTTGTCATCGAGGTGCCAGCGTCATCGGGGATCGTGAGGTGGGTAGCCAAACGAAACCACCAGGTACTTGTATAACTTGCCGCTGGTTTCAATCATAAGGAATAGTCACTACACGTGTAGCCAAAGGTGGTGGTGTCTTCCAGGGCACACTTCCCTCGGTTGATGAAGAGCGGCTGGAAGTAATAGAGGCGGAGAGGCTCATCACAGCCGTCCATTTTTCTGCGATCACCATGGTATCCGAATTTTCATTGGAACAAGAAGTGCGATCCATGTACAAGGATTCCGCCTCCAACCGTTTGATGTTCGTTCCTACCGGATTTGCCATGATACCCCTTGGTACAGCCGGTGGCATCGGCGGCCTCGGCGATGGCCCCATAGTTCCTTTCCCGTGGCTATCCCTTACCTACCGGATACGGTAGAGTAGTTCAGCACCAGTGCCAAGGAGTTGTCTTACATGGAAAAAACCTTCAAGGTGACAAACCCGGATACCAGGTTGAGCCCCTACACCGGTATGACCAGGCAGCACTATATCGACTGTGCAAAATACATACTGGAACGGGCGTTTACCCATGTGGACTCGGTTGACTCGCCGATTTCATTTCCGGTGGTCCCCGGCAAGACCTATCCCCAGCCGGATGCCCCGTCGTGGCGGCACCGGTCCCATGAATTCGAAGCCCTGGAACGCACTTTTACCCTCGCAGGCCCGCTGCTACATATAGATCCTGAAACCCGCATCGGCGATATCAGTTTGCGGGAATATTACACCAGGCAGTTCTACCGCGCTTTTACCCCCGGGAATCCCAACTCCATCCCCATGCCTGAAGATCTACCCCCTGCGACCTACCAGTTCACCTGCGAGTTCGGTGGCCTGTTCAAGACCCTGCTTCTACTTCCGGATGTGCTGTGGCCCTGGTACAGCAAAGAGGAGAAGGCGGCAATGCTGCCAACCATCTCAGCCTGGGCGCACCACAGGACCACCCAGAACAACTGGCGGATCTTCAACATTGTCACCCTGTCCTTTCTGAAAAAGAACGGCTATGACATAGATGACCAACTGCTGAAGGACCACCTGCTCTGGGTAGCTTCGTACCATTCCGGCGATGGCTGGTACCTGGAGCAGACCTACAACTACTACACGATCAGCCTCTTCATCGTGTACGGAACCATCTGGAACCGCACTTTCGGGGACGAACACTATCCTGACATTGCCGCCGTCATAGAAAACTCGGCACAGGAGATGATGAAGACCTATCCCGACTTCTTCGGCAGGGATGGCTACATCAACATGTGGGCCCGGAGCATCTGCTACCGCACCTGGGTTTCCGGAGGCTTCCCGGTTTCCTTCATGCTCAAGGACAGTCACCCCCTGGATCCCGGCTGGGCCAGGCGCCTGTGTTCCGGTTCACTTCTGCAGTTTGTGGGCCGGGAAGATTTTTATGAAAATGACATTCCCAGCCTGGGTTTCTATGGTCACCGGGAATTCGTGGTGCAGAATTACAGCTGCCCTGCCAGCCCGTTCATCATGTTCCTGCCCTTCATTGCCCTGGCTTTGCCCGATGATTCTCCCTTCTGGACCGCTACAGAAAACGATGGCATGTGGAAGGACCTGGGTGATCAATCCCGGGTATCAGTCCTAGGCAATCCAGGGCTTGTCCTGGTGAATCACGGAAAAACAGGTACCTCGGAGATCATCCCGGGCAAGACCTACTACGATGACCCGAACTATTCTAAACTCGTGTACAACACCCACTTCCCCTGGGAGGACCGCAATCCTGACGGCGGAAGCTCCATGGAATATGCCTACCGCAGTTTGGACCCCCGGGATGTACGGGGAGAGGATGTCAATTTTTACCTGACAGGCATAGCGGTGGCCAACGATGGAGTTGGCAGCGCACGATTCACCCATGCACAGACCATGTTGTTCAATGGTGTACGGGATGATGTCATCTACAGACAAGCCATCATGCGCAAGCCGCCCAACAACGGCGTTGGCTACATCATCGATCTGGCTGAGATCATCATACCTGGCGGGATCATCCGCGTTGATAGATGCCGCATGGCTTTTGAACACGAGCTGACTTTAGGTCACTTCGGTTTGGCTCATATCAACGGTACGAAAGCGCATGTCCAGGAATGCTCCGACCACAAACGATCGGGAATGGTTGGATATGCCCAGGGCCGCAAACTGGCACTTCTCTGCTATTCGGGTTGGGATACCGTTGGTAGCTTTGTACACACCGGCAGGAATGTAGAAGCGGAAGAAAGTACTGTACTGTATGTACAGAGGAAGCGCCTTGCCCAGAACCCGGCCATGGAACTGATGATAAGCGTATTCCTTCATGGGATGGATGATGCACCATGGACCCCGGACGAACTGTCGCCCATCCAGGATATCGTCATCAGTGACATCACATGCAGCGGGTCGGCTCTCGGAGCCAGCATAAGCCTGCATAACGGCAAAACATATTCTGTAGACTTCAAGGATATTGATGGTTACAAATCTTGTTGATATGAAACAAGACACCAGGATGCGATCAGTCCCTTGTCCCTGATTCAGGCTCTGAAAGATCCTCTGCCGGATGTGAATCGTAATCCTGTTTCCCGTAGGCTTGTCCGAACATATCCACGGCACTGAAGAACAACACCAGGATGATAGGGCCAAGGAGCAGTCCATTGAAACCGAAAAGCTGTATGCCACCGATTATCGAAATGAAAATCAGGAGCGGGTGCAATTTCATTTTCGCATGCAATAAAAAAGGCCGTATGAAGTTGTCAAGACCGGAAATGAACACCGTGCAAAGCACCGTAAGCAGGACAGCTTCACTTACTGAACCTGTCGCCAGGCGCATCAGGACAACGGGAACCCATACCAGGCCCGCCCCGACCAGGGGAATCAGACTGGTGACCGTAGCCAGCAACGCCAGCGGTAATGGAGCCGGAACCTTCATGATGGCAAATACAGCAAAGGCCATCACACCCTGGAACAAGGCAACAAAAATGTAGCCAATGGCCAACTCCTTGCCAGTGTCACGGAATATGCGCATGAAACCAAGGGTATAGGAGTTCCGGAGAGGAATGGCATTGATCAAGGTGCGGAACAGTTCTTTGCCATCCCTGTACATAAAAAACAGGAAGAATACAAAAAAAGCAAGGGCAACCAGGAATCTCAGGAGATCTTCAAGGATTCCTGTAGAGAGGTTGATCATCCCTGAACTCAGGTTGACAAGAACCGACTGAATCTGGTCCTGGAAGTCTATTGCCCGCAAATCCAGTGTTCCTCCAGTCAGCTCGGCTATTCTCGCTGCCAGGTCGATGAATCCTTGATTGCTGAAAAATTGAGTACCGCTTCTGAATATCTGCAAGGACAGCGTAAAAAACTCAGTCATCTGACTGATGATCACCCCTGCAAGCAGGATGAGAGGAATGACAAATAGTACTATGGAACCAAGCGAGAACAGGGCAGCGAAAGTTGTTCTAACCATGCCTCTGCGCGGTTTGCCAAGCTTGTCTGTCGTGATCTTCCGGTACAAAGGATAGGTGATCCCGTACACAAGGGTCGACCACAACAGTATCGTGAGAAAAGGTCTTACAAGCAGCAAGACCAGCAGGAACAGCAGGCCAAACACAATCAGGAACAGGATGCGCTGGATCTTGAGGCCTTCGGTCTTGCTGTCTTGCATAATACTTCATTCCTTGGAATTGGCCTGACTGGATGGTCCGAGGCACGCAGGATAGTTGAAGTTCCCTGACCTGTCCAGATGTCTGAAAAGATGCTTCACTAATACCTGTTCAAAGATCCTTCTCCATGAATACTGCCCCGGGCAGGGGATTCACGGTGTATCGGGGAATTTCCACAAAGCCATGCCGCCGGTACAAACGCTGGGCAGCGCCCATGGTACTCAGGGTGTCCAGCCGCATCTTCGAGTAGCCGATGCTTCTGGCTTGGTTGATTATTTCCCGGACAAGCGCATCGCCCAGCCCCTTGCCCTTGTGGGAATCAAGCACAAACAGGCGCTTCATTTCGCAGATGTGCTGGCTTATCCTGCGCAGGCCGACACAACCCACAACAGTTTCCCCGTCTTTGGCTACCAGAAATGCACCATCCGGCTCGCGGTACTTGCCAGGGAAATCCTCCAGTTCTTCATCTATGTTCTGGAAGGACAGATCGATGCCCAGCCAGACCAGGTACTGCTGAATCACCGCCTTGGCGGCATCAACGTCCTGGGATGCAAGTTTTTCTATCGGATAATACGAGGGCATGACCCACTCCATTCAGACGGGATACTATTTGGCTAGCTTCATGGCCGCATGTTCCTTTTCAGCACCTGATCCTCATAATTATAGCATGAATGTTCGCAGTGGCCCCATTGAAACCCTGGAATACCCATGCTAGAACCATGATTCCATACCGCTAGACCAGGCAAGGAGTATTATATGTACAAGGGAAAGAGGCTTGCCCTGCTGGCAATTCTTGTTGCCACAGTCCTGGGGGCATCCAGCGGGCTGTACATCAAGACCCTGCCCTTCAGTAGTCAAGGTCTGGCAGGATTCCGGATGGGGATCCCTTTCCTGTTCCTGCTGCCGTATGTATTGAGACGATCGATGAGCCTGGGACCGGTACGGCACCGGAAACGGATCTGGCTGGGTTCCCTGCTGAACGCCGTCAGGATGATCCTGTACATGCTTGCCTTCAAACTGAGCAGTCTTACAAACGCCATTGTCCTTTTATACACATGGCCGCTTTTTGCCCTGTTGATACACTCAGCCACAAGCAGGACAAGACTGAAAACAAGGGAGATCACTCTCCTGCTGACCGCATTTTCAGGGGTTGTGATCCTGAACGTGCACCGGAGCTTCTCGCTTTCCGGGAACGACTTCACAGGAAGCCTTCTCATGCTGGCCTCGGCGTTCATTTACGCAATAGCAACCTTGATCTTCAAAGGTGCCTTGGTGAGTCACACTGAAGGAGAAGTCCTATACTTCCAGAATGCCCTGGGAGCGCTGGTTTTTATCCCGCTGCTTCTGCTGGAAGTACAAACAGTGCCTACGCACTCGATCTTGATAGGTATCGTGTATGGCGTCTCCGTGGGAATCATCGGCTTCAGCTGCTTCTTCTTTGCCCTGAAGAGGCTTCCGGTCTTTGAATACAGCGCTTTGGGGTATATCGAGGTATTCTTCGGCGTGCTGATGGGCATACTTTTTCTGGGAGAAGAATTGCGGTGGAACATCATAGTTGGCGGGATGCTTGTGCTGCTGCCAAGTTTCATGAGCCAGTTAAGCCTGAAAAACGGGATAGAACATTCCTGATAGCTTCGTTGTTCTGATTCTGTACAGGATCGCTGTAAAGAGTAAGATAATTACACCGCTACAAGCTTGCCATCTGGGAAAAAACGCCCTACAATCCCTGCAGTGTAACACTCGGGAACTTGCGCATATATGATACATAATGGAGTTAAAGAATATGAGGATTGCAAGAATCTTCTTCGGAGCCATAACTGGCGCTTTCTGTTTAATTATTGTACTGGCAATCCTTCATGAAACAGAGATCATTATACAGTCCGGTAATATGATTGTACCCGTATTCAGCTTTAATTCTATTTTGATACAGTTTGCCAAGATTATCCCATGGTTGTTTCTTGGATTTTGCCTTTCAAAAGCCGATTTGGCCAGCCATATTGGCCGGCCGCTTTTATTTCTCGTGCTATCCTATTCAGCACTTGTCATAGCTGAGTTCTACGCCGGCCTGGACTATTCAGTCGATGTAAGAGAAATTATTTCCGGGAAATCGTATACGGCCGTCTTGACCGCGTTAATAACCCGGCTTGGTATACTAATCGCCGTAATCTGGGCCTA
>JAVEXH010000053.1:0-10704 GCA_034004175.1 Spirochaetia bacterium | reverse complement strand
CGGCCCGTCCGGCCTGCCTCAGCCAGACCGCCGTCGGCTTTCTTCTCGCCCCTGGAGACGCTTTCGATGCTGATCCTGACCGGCTCGCCACGGCGGAAAGTCCAGCCATTTTCCGCACCCGTCAGGCTGTCGTTGTCCTTGTCACACTCGTAATGGTCATCCTTGAGTTCAGAGCCGTGGACCAGGCCTTCTATCAGATAATGGGTAAGTTCCACGAAGAAACCGAAGGACGACACGCCGGCGATGATACCGTTGTAACTCTCCCCGACCTTGCCGGCCAGGAACTCCATGGACTTGATCCTGGAGTATTCCCGCTCGGCTTGCGTAGCCCGGATCTCACGTTTGGAGCACTGGTCGCAGATGCGGCGAAGCTCGGCAAGAACCTCTGCATCCTGCCTCTGCCTGGCGGCTATATCGACGGATCCAGGAGCACCGGAAACAGACCTGGCTGATCCGTCACCGGCTTTCACGGCCCGTCCGTTTCCCTCTTTCACCGCTGGTCCCGCAGCAGCATAAGCTTTTATCAAACGATGCACCACCAGGTCGGCATAGCGGCGTATAGGCGAGGTGAAGTGGGTGTAAGCATCGAAGGCCAGACCGAAATGGCCCTTGTTGTCCGTGCTGTACACGGCCTTGGTCATGGAGCGCAGTGCCACCTTCTCGGCAAAGTCCTTGAACTCCAGGTTCTCGATGATATCCAGGATCTTGCGGTAATCTTCGGGTTCAAGATCTCCGGCTATCTTGTAGCTGAGACCCAGGCGCTCGAGGAGTTCCAGGAACTCCCGCATGGTCTTCTCATCCGGTTTCTCGTGGATACGGTAGATGAAAGGCCTGGGTGGCAGGTCACCGTCGCGCCTGGCCATGTGTCTCGCAACCGTGAGGTTGGCAGCGAGCATGAACTCCTCCACCAGCCGGTTGGCCTCCAGTCGTTCACTGGGGCAAACTTCAAAAGGCAGACCATTACCATCCAGGGAAATTTCCGGTACAGGAATATCGAAGTCGATGCTGCCCATATCCTCCCGTGATCTTCTAAGTGCAAGGGACAGGAGCATCATCAGATGTATGGTCTTGCTGTGCTGATGCTCCTTGCCATGGATGATGTCCTCCACTTCCTGATAGGTAAAGCGACGCTTGCTGCGGATTATGGATTCCCGGATCCGGTAATCGTGGATTATGCCCCGGGAATCAATCTGCATGACCACCGAGAAGGCCAGGCGGTCTTCATCCTGCCTGAGGCTGCACAAGTCGTTGGAGATGCGCTCGGGTAGCATGGGAACCACCGCGTTCACGAAATAGACAGAAGTACCACGATCAAAGGCCTCCCTGTCGAGAGCCGAACCTTCGCGTACATAATGGGAAACATCAGCGATGTGCACCCCAAGTTCGAACAAGCCATTGTCAAGCTGCACCAGGGACACTGCATCATCGAAGTCCTTGGCCGATTCAGGATCGATGGTGAAGCACAGCCTGTCACGGAGGTCTTCCCGGCGACTGAGTTCCGCTCTGATATCCGGTGCACCCAGCCTGGCGGCCTCTTCATCCACCTCTTCGGGGAACTCCATGGCCAATCCGCTGTTCCTGGCTACTATGCGAAGATCCATGCCAGGATCATCAGGTTTGCCGAGGATCTGGACTATCCTGCCCGAAGGATTCCTGGATGGATCTGTCCACTTCCCACGCATCACAACGACCAGGTCTCCTTCCTCAGGGAAAGAGCCTGATTTAGCCGACCCGCCTGCCGAAATGGATTTTTCCAGACTAAGGCCATTGTGTGGAATATCAAAAGGCTTGTTGAATCGTTCATCGGTCGGAACCACCTGGGCGGTACCGTTATTCATACGGAAAAGTCCTACAATCTGACTGCTGCCTTGTTCCAGAACCGTTGTGATGCGCCCCACCCGCTTGCGACCAGTCACCGCGCGTACTATTTCCGCCGAGACCCTATCGCCATCCATGGCAGTATGAAGATTGTCCAAGGGAATGAAGATGTCGTCTCCTTCGTCCACATTGACAAAACCGAAGCCCTTGGCATTTACGGAAAGAACCCCATCGATGCTGAGCTTCGGACGATCACCTCTGTTGCGGCGTTTGCTTCCGGGCTGGGTTTTGCCTTCGGGTTTCCTGGCTTTGAGCGGTTCTGGCATGATGGACTCCTCGATTGAAAGGGTACTCCCTGGATGGAAAGGGTTCAAGCGCGGAAAGACAGGAAGGGTTCAGAGAGTCGGAGGCTTCAGGCTTCAGACCTCAGGCTTCAAAGCATCCATACAGCAAGGGGGCGCATGTTCAGAGCCGCCCGGAAGCGACCCTGTTCATCCCAGGCAGCAGGAGTGCGGAATTGCAGACCAGTACCGCCATAGATGGTATTTCGCATAGTATCAGCCAATTTGCCGGCCTCACCTGCCAAACCGTATTCAGCCAGCATAGCCGCGAACATCCAGGCTGATCCAACAAGCACTTCGTTCACCTGCAGTTCTTCGCCCCCATCCTGGTCATAGCGCTGTCTGCCTTCTTCGGCCACCAGTAGCGGACCAAGCCTGCCATCCGCAAAGGCTTGAAGATTGTTGCTATGGATGGCAGCCAGATGGAATCGTACCTTCTCCAGAGGCAATAGATCTCCCAGACCCGCCCTCCTGGCCAGGAACACTCCCAACAGAGAGTCGGTCATGGTGGCATTGCAGTACTTGCCATGTTCATTGGTGCGATAGTGTGCGCCGTTCCACAGTGTTTCCATCGCGGTCTGCGCGCATTCGAGGAGACTGTGGTAATGAGCTTCCCGGGCTGGTTCGAAGATGGCTGCAAGCTTTGCCATGACTGCCCAGGCACCAATGCACAGGCTGGCGGTATAAGCAGAGAGCCCCTTCATGTCCAGATTATCCCAGGTGCTGTCGCCGAAAGCCACATGCCTGGGAACGCCGAGGCCAGCGGTATCCTGGGCCTCGGTGAAGTTGGCCACAACCTGCAGGCTGTAATACTCGTCTGCAGTGAGCGGTACCCCGCAAAGTTGCCCATGCAGGTACCGGGCAATGATGAACGCGGGATTGTGGTCCTTCCATCGGTTGGGGTCATCCCTGTGCACATAGCCGTTCAGCTGTATCCACGGATCTTCAGCAGGGCTGCCCATATCATGAGGCAACTTGCCTGCCACAAGATTGTTCCGAAGACAGCCTTCCCGGTATACCATGTGCTTCCGTGGATCGTGCTTGGCAGCGCTGGCCATGAAGTCATCAAAAACCAGATCGGCCAAAGCTGGCCAGTTGCGGCTCAAGGCCGGGAAGGCATACACCCAGAGATCGAGGGTGTTGTAATAGTAATAGCCGGTGTCCAGGCCCTCCAGCAGACCGAAATGGCCGGAACCAGGAAGGCTTTGCTGCAACTGACCAAGCTGCCCGGCATTCTGGGTCTGAGTCGGTGTGCCAGGGACATCAACAGGTCTGCTTACCCAGGCACAACCACCGGAAACAACAAAATGGAGTTCGTTTATCCGGACTCCTGCGAGCTTGCCTTGCTGTCTGCCCACCAGTATGTCTTCTCCGAGCTCAGCAGCATGCCAGGCTTCCACTGCTGCCTGCCAGTGGTCTGCTGAATCCAGGGCATGTTCCGCAAGTTCAATGGTATGGCTGCAGTCCTGTCCCCATCGCTCCGTGTAGGCTTTGTACCACTTCCTGCCCTTGCCGAAGGTAGTGATCGGCAGATCCATGACGATGGCAAAATCAAGGCTGCTTTCCTGCTCTGGGGACAGAGCAATGGTAGCTGCCAGGGCACTGGCCAGAGGTTCGTGCCAGTGGGATTCCCAGGCGGTGTCATCGTTGTCCAGCCGGCCATTCTGCCTGAACTGCTCCTCCGTATGAGCCAGGGTATAGGGCTGATCCTGGTCGGGAAGACCGGTGGTGATCTGGCAGGCCCTGAAACAGGTCTTGTGGCTGAGAACCCAGGCTGAAGACTGTTCCTGGTCAGCGGCGTGATCCCGGTAAGCAGAAATATCCCGTTCAGCGGCGTGTCCATCCCCTCCCCGGACTGATAGGGCAACTGCGCCGTCCATGTCGCCGGGGTTTCCCGCCACGGTAGCGCGGGTCTGCAGGATATGGCGGGTATGCCCTTGTCCCTGGTGGCTACCATCAATCCGGCGGGCGCTGTTGCCCGCATTCTGCCAATGCGGCCAGTACGGACCCTGTAGTTCCTCTGTGGGCAGTCGTGGCAGGCGCCAGCCCAGCAGATTGGGCCAGCACAGGCCCAGGGACAACTCAAGGGGCTCGGATGAGGATGCGACTGAACGCACGTGAAACCTGAAATTGGTGACGGGGAGGCAGCTGGACTCATAATCATGGGGTATCACCGGGGAGAAATATTCCAGCAGCAATTCGAAGGGCAGGTCATCCCCACGGTAATACTCGTGGACAAAAGGGAACAGGGCGGCGTATTCGTACTGGTCATTCCTGAAGCCACCGGAACCAACCAGCAACCTGCGGTAGTGCACCTGACCACCGGATATCCACCGGATCATGAAGAAGGCTGGATCAAGGGCCTCATGATGGTGCACACCCTGCTGCAAGTGCCAGCGGCTGAAGCGGCCGGAAAGATCCCGTGAAAAATTGGCGCAACCCATTCCACCCAGGAAAGGACCGCACAGGGGGCCATCATCATGGCTTCCGGGTTTGGGTCTGAACGGCGACGGGAAATCAGGATTGCCGGCAAGATGCACGGCGCCGTGTGGGGTCCGCTGTACACGATAAGGATCCGGCAGGGCTGCCCCGAAAACCTGTGAGAACCCGTATGCTTCAGCCCTGTCAAATCTGGTATATGCATCATTCCATGGCACAGTCAACTCCATTCTCATCACAATTCAAGTCATGTTTTTGCATCAGTAGGCCACCGATAGCCGAGCCCCAAGTGACAAGGCTGCGGCATCGGAATTCACCGGAACCGAGTCCGAATCCAGAGCAGGATCCGGTGAGCCATTAAAATTGCCATGGCTGTACACTACAAAACCCAGCAGGCTGGTTCCTTTTGCAACTGAACGTGAGGCCCCAAGCGTCACCTGACCCAGGGCTTCTGAAGGAACTGCGATGGCTCTGACATCAAGAGCAGTAAGTTCATCAGGTTTCCAGGACAGGGATGCAAACAGGTTGTGATCGTGCCTGAAGCCACCAATAGGATACGTCTGGCCGGCGCGGATGTTCCATAGATACTCAAGGTCAAAAAACCATTCGCCCTTCAGCGAATAATCCAGGCCAGCCATCAGACTGTAGACCACCTCGGATGTATCAGGAGTTCCTGCATCGAAGGGCAGCCTGGCAAGGGCCTCGGCGGAGATTCCCAGTTCTATGTCTCCCTTGAGATCAAGGCCGACCACCAGATCGCCGTCGTTGTCAGAAGCATCGCGGCCGTCACGGAAGGCTGAAATGCCATAATCCCAGCCTGCCGAATGGCCGAAGAAGCGGCCGCCGGCTATGGATTGTTCCGGGCTGTCTGCAATGGTGGCCACAAGGTCCAAGCCAGAGAAGTTGCCGAAGGAAAAGAGCACCCGCAGGGCATCATTGCCTGTCCTGCCCAGAGCAAGGTCGCTGGTATCGACACCGGAGAAAAGGTCCACCGGAGAGAACACCGTACCCCGCCCGTAGTTTACTATCATGCGGCCAACGGAGACATCCGCCCTCAGCGTGTATACAGATAGATACAATTTCTTTAGATCGATTGTCGTAAGCGGTCCGGAAGAGCCGAGAAGCAACGCGGCAACCCTATCTGAAGCTGTCGGAATGTCACTTACCAGGGCAGCGGCCAGATCATCACGGGCTTCTTCGGCAACATCACCATAAAACATGTTCACTATTTCCGAAGCTTCTATCTTGGCCTCGTTGCGGTCGCCGCCTGTAGCATCAAGGCGAAGGGAGCTGGCACCATTGTATCCACCGGATCTGGCAGAACTGTCCAAAGGCTCGGTTATGCTGCAGGACAGGTCGGTGGTGGCTTCGCCGGTAAAGACCAGACCTGAAACCTGATGTGAAAAATCAGCGCCACCTTCCGGAGCAGACTCAGGAGTGGCCGATACCTCATCATCGCTGTTGCCGAAGAAGGAAAAGGCATCGAAGGATGATGATGCTTCGGACGAGGCCGTTTCTGTGAAAATCGAAGCAGTTTCCTCTGCTCCGGCGACAATGGCCAGATTTACAAACAAGAGCAGTATAACTGAAATCTTGAATGCAAGGGTCTTCATTGCAGCTGATCCGGTCATCGGCTCAGGCGCTGGAGAGAGAACATATCCTCTGGCAGATTCACGCCGAACTGGATGTCCTTCATCGTGAAGATGGTACCGCCGCCTTTCTTGAGCTTGTCCTCCATTTTTACCCTTGTGGTAAACCATCGGGTACCAAACTGCTTTACTTCAAGTGTCGAGCTTTCCTTGAGCAGCTTGCCACTCTTGGCATACATCTCCGATTTGAGTACCACGAAGCGTTCCGTATCGACCCAGAACTTCTGGCGTTCGTAGTTCACTGTCCGCACCTTGGCGTTCAGGTCCAGGACATAGCACTGCCGGCCATCAAGGCTTTCGGTACCAAGGACGCTGATATCGTACTTGTCGGTGATGGCTCCTGACTCCAGGGCATCTTCGTAGGAAACATCAGAACCCATCATGCCTTCCTTGAGCAGATGGCCGGAAATCCTGATGGTTTCCTGTTCCGAGGGAAAATACATCCAAAGATTCTTCTCGACCTTGAGGTAGCGAACCCCACGGTCTTCTGGATTGGTGAACTCCACAAAGGATTTGTCCACTCCTTCGGCAACAGTACGCATCTCCTTGAGCAGGACCCGACGACCAAGGTCTATCTCCATGATGCCAACATAGGCCATGGTGGTGAAGCTGTTGTTGGCATCGACCTTTTCCATGATCTGGGAGCCGGTAAGGGCGGCCTGGGCAAAAACGGAATTTGCTGCGGTTACCAGTGCAATAACGATACACAATATGAAAGGTCTTTTCATCACGATACTCCTTCAGGTCCTGGGCTACAGGGATGCCATGATTGGCAATCCGTCCAGCAAAGCTCGGCCATCCAGGCTGTAAAGCCCGGGACACACATCAAGCGACGCTCTTGATGGCGTCAACAACATTCATGGTGGCCGCGCGACGGCTGGGAGAAATTGAAACCAGGATGGAAACCACCACACCGATGACAAACATCTGCAAGCCCTGCAGCACATCGAACTTGGCGTAGTACACGGGATCTATGGGAAAACTGAGCCCTTCAAAAGCCGAACTGAAGTCCAATCCATAATGTGAGAGGATGAAACAGATCAGGAGGCCTAGTACAGCACCGATAGCGCTGCCGACAACGCCCATTATGGCTCCCTCCGCCAGAAAGAGCCGCATGACTTCATTGCGTCTCAGTCCCATGGATTTCAGGATACCAATTTCCTTCTTGCGCTCGAGCACGACCATCATGAGTATATTGGTTATTATGAAGGCACCCAAAAAGGCGACTATCCAGTACATGTAACCGTACATGGTTTCCATCATGGTGATGAGGGTTGGATACTCACCTATCTCCGTCCACGGTCGAACCACCAGATTCTCAGCGCCTGGTACGCCTGCGATGGCCATAGCTATCAGCTTTGCGGCATTGGCGGATTCCGTGTAATCCTTGAGCATCACCAGTATCTGCTGGACACCGCCATCGGTGCGCAGGAACTGTTTCACATCGGCAACAGGAACCTGGAAGACTTCGGCATCCAGCATATTCAGGCCGGTCTTTACGATACCGACAACCTCGAATTTTTTGAGGTGCAGACCATAATCGGCACCCTGGGTAACCACCCGCAGGTCATCACCCAGGGCAAACCCCAGATCTTCCGCTAGTTTCGCACCGATGATCGCATCTCCCGATCCATGAAGGTAGCGGCCTTCTACAATGCTGCGGTCAAGGTTCAGGAGCTTTTTCTCGTTCTCCGGATCTCCCGCGAAGCCCATAACCGCCTTGGTGTTGGGACCGTTTGACAGCAGTGTGCCGAACAATATGCGCTCGCTGGTTACCAGTATTTTCCCCTGAAGCTCGGGAATCGTTTCAATGGCTTCCATGACAGCCTCTGGTTCTGCTATCAGTTCATCGACAGGCATGAAACGGGAACGTTCCTCGAAGCCCTTTGCAACAATGCGCACATGGCCGGTTTCGTTCTTGGTCAGGTTTTTGACCATGTTCTGCAGCATGCCGCCTACGAAGCCGCCCAGAAAAGTGATAAGCATTACAGATAAAGTTATAGACGAAATGGCCAGTATTGTCCGTCTTTTGTTGCGCTTCAGATTCCGGAGCGCCATGTCCAGTATCCATTTCATAGTGCACCGTCCTTAAACAAAACGCAGGGCATTGGTGACTTCCAGCCTGGCTGCCTTTTTTGCCGGAGACCTGCTGGCAAACAGGGCTACCAGGATGCCGAATACCGCCGCGAAAATCATCTGGTCAGGATTCCACTCCCCATAGAGGTTTCCCCAGACAGGAAGGCCCATGTCTATATCGCCCATGAGGCTTTCCGTTGGATACCCGTGATAGATGAAGTAGACATCCATGAGAACACCAAAAGTCACGCCGGCCAAGGCACCTGTAAAACCGATGATGCCGCCCTCGATGATGAACAAGCGGGAGATGTCTTTGGGTCTGAAGCCGAAGGCCCGTAGTACACCGATTTCACGGATGCGGCTGTACACACTCATCAGTACGGTATTTGCTATGCCGACCCCGGCTATGAGCATGATGATGCCTATTATCATGCCTATGCCCCTGGATTTTACCTTGGCTATCTGCAGGAATTGCCGTCCTACCTCGCCAAAGCTCATGGCGTCCAGACCTGGATTGGCAGCCATGATGGCATCGGCAAGCAGATCCGAGTCAGCCATGGAATCCTTGAGGTTCACCCGGTGCTCGGTCCGTACCACGACTTCCGTGCGCAGGCCATCAAGTTCCAGGAAATCTTCGGCATCGGCGAAAGAAATGTAGACTCCGCTGGAGTTTATGGTTGGCTCGGTCGAGTTGATCAGCCCTACTATCATGAAGTCGTCAGCATTCCGGGCTTCCCAGCGGGTGCGGGCCGCCAGGGTTACCCAGTCGCCAAGCTGCAATCCGAGGTCCCTGGCCAGTTTGTAGCCTATGACTACCTGGTTGGTGCCACCGTTTCCGAACCAGTTGCCCTCCACATGTTCGGGTAATCTGAAGACTTTTGCATCCTGCAGGGGGTCAAGGGCCACTGCCATCACCGGGATGGAATCTACTCCGTTTGACATGCTCCCGATGAACCTGGTGCGGCTGGACGTGGCAATTACCCGTGGATCCTGCATCAGGAACGCCTGCAATCCACCCGGATCAGGAATGCCGTATTCCAGGGGAAGGCTACGACGCTCTTCTTCATACTCTGTGGTCGAAATCCTGACCGATGAGTCAGTGAGGTTGACTATATTGTCCAGCCCACCCTGGTCCATGCCCTTGAGTATGGAATCCATGCCAATGTACAGACCAAGTCCGAAGGCCATGGTTACGATGGTAAGGGCTGTGCGCTTGCCGTGGCGCCATACATTGCGCCAGGCTATCTTGAAAAGGGTTCCCATTCTTCTGCCCCCTTATTTTCGCTCGTCCGAGTGGATAGCCCCATCCCGGATGGTCACCACCCGACTGGCATGTTTCTGCACCAGTGCATCGTGGGTAGAGAAGATGAAAGTCGCATTGCGTGAGCGGTTTATCCCTTTCATGATGTCCACAATCTCTTCCGCAGTGTGGGAGTCAAGATTTGCAGTTGGTTCGTCGGCCAGTACGATGTAGGGGTCCTTTACCAGGGCTCTGGCTATGGCAACCCGCTGTTCCTGGCCACCGGAGAGCTCCCGGGGATACCTGTCTTCCAGCCCTTTAAGGCCTACAGCTGCCAGTACTTCCTCGACCTTGACACGTATGGCCTCCTTGCCAAGCTTGCGATCTATCACCAGGGGGAGTTCCACATTCTCGCGGACGGTAAGAACCGGAATCAGATTGTACGACTGGAAAATAAAAGAGATGTGCTCCTAGCGGTAATCCGAAAGCTGGTTTTCCTTCATGCCACCCAGAGCCACGCCTTTGTACCGTACCGTTCCCGAGGTGGGTGAATCCAGACAGCCTACAATGTTCAGCAAAGTCGTTTTGCCCGAACCTGAAGGGCCGACCACAGCCATGAACTCGCCCTCTTCTATGGACAGATCCATGCCTGCCAGGGCATGTACCTCATTGGTCCCCTTTTTATACGTCTTGACTACCTTTTCAAGTTCAAGGATTGCACTCATTTCAGACCTCCCCGTGTACGTCTTTGATCCCAGAGCCAGACAGGATAGTGGCGTCCTGACCGGCCGTTCCTGTTCCGGAGGTGCCTTCTGCCACTCCCGTCAGCCCCGTCTCAGCCAGACCCGATCTGGCTAGGCCTGCGGTGCCGAGCACGGAACCAAGGTTCATATTCTGCAGGGCATTGGATGGCAAGAGAACCATGCTTCCCCTGGCCTTCATTGCGTCGTATACCATGTTCATGGCCCTGAGATTCATGGCCTCCGGATTGCCCCGGTACGCGTCTGCAGCAGCGACAAACTTCTTTGACACTTCGAACTCGGCTTCCGCAAGAAGCAGCCTGGCCTTCTTCTCCCGTTCTGCCTGGGCTTGTCTGCTCATCACATCTTCCAGATCCTTGGGCAACTGTATGTCCACGAAC
>JAVEXH010000052.1:0-10890 GCA_034004175.1 Spirochaetia bacterium | reverse complement strand
TAACCGTATTTACGGATGAGTCGGTCTATCTCGGGATCCTCACCGAACTCCTTTACCCCCGGAGCAAGTACAACCAACTCCCCACCGTCGGCGATAGCCATGCGGGTACGGTACACACTCTTGTTACCAAGCCAGGTGCTGCGGAACTCCTTGGGATCCAGGTACACGACCACTTTCTTCAGGGGCTTTTCAAGCATGGTGAAGTTCACCTTCAGGGAAAGCTCGGCTGCCTTCAGGAAGCATTCCATGTCGTCACCAATGAACAAGCCCTTTACAGCCAGGCTGCCGTCGGCCTCGCGCCCGACCACGGTATGAGCAAACACCAGCGGCAGGGTTGAGGCGAAGTGTTCATGGGCATAATTGAGCACCTTCCTGACCGGTGTGTCTGCCCTGCCCATCATCCGTTCCATGCCATACACTGCACCAAGATAGTGGCTCTTGTTGATACCCTCGCTGCCGCCGGTGCCTATGAAGACATTCTTGTTGTAATTGGCCATGCCAACCACCTCATGGGGCACCACCTGACCTATCGACAGGATCAGGTCGTGGCCACCCTCAACGACCAACCGGTTGGCCTGGGCTGGCCAGGTAAAGGAAAGCTTGCCTTCTGATACCTCTTCGATGAAAGAGGCGGGAACCTCGCCGAGGGTTACAATGTCGGTGCGCCACTTGTGCACCCTGAACAGACTCTCGGGAATCCCGGTGTACATCTCTGCAAGTTCGCCTGGGCTCATGGCAGTATGGGTTCCCAAGGCAGGCATGATGTCCACCAATGCGTCGCCATAGTAATCGTAGGCAAAACGGGTCAGCTTCCCTGCCTGGCTATGAACCCGGGTTATATCAGGTGGCAGTACCAGCACCTTCTTCGGCTTGCCGACAGGCATCCCTCCCGGACTGTTGCCCGATCTGGCGCTGGCTGTCTCTATTCTGGCAAGACCTTCAATGAAAGCTGCCCTCAGCTCTGCATCCGAGAAGACAGTGTCAGGAGAACCCTTTGCGTAATACAGCATGGCTTACACCTTCCAGGGCGGCAGTTCAGGCAGGTACCTGTCAAACTCCGCTATGAGCGATTGTTCATACTCACCGGCGTAGGTTCCGGCAAAGAACCGGCCCAGGGCTTCATCCAGGAACCGTTTCCATGACGCTTCCTCGTGTCCGGGGTTTACGGGAAAGAACAAGGCACCATTTGCCTTGGCGGCATCGTAGTCGCCCGGAGCATCTCCTACCATGAGAACCTTGCCTTCAGCATATTTCGCCTTGGAGGCAAACGCAATATGCTCAGTCTTGGTGCCCATCTCCTGCCCTGCTATCAGACGGATGTGCTTGTCTATGGCGTGCTCTTCCCATTCCCGCTTCAAGGCTTCAAAGGGAGTCTGGGACACCACGATCACGTCTGCCTTGCCTTCAAGTGCCTGCAGGGATTCCCTGACCAGCGGGAAGGGAGGAACATTCCTGACCATCTTCTCTATGGATTCATTCACAGCGATGGACCATTCGTATGCCAGGGCAAGATCGGCATCCCCTGTCTTTTCAAGTTCTTTTTTAAGTGCCGGATTGCCAAGCTTTGACTCACGCTTGATCCACGACCTGATGCCATCCAGCCTGGGAACCATTACATTGCGGGCCTGCACCTCCGGCCTTTCACGAAGCAGATCCAGAGCCCTGATGATGGCCAGGAAACGGTTGCAGCCCCTGCTCTTTGAGTAGAGGTTCACAAAGTCCCAGGCTTCCCTGGCATACTTCGAAACAGCCTGCAAGCCGAACGTGTTGATGAAGTTCGGGCAGAAGCACTCCTTGTGCTTTATTTCCATGGAATCAAAAACACAGCCGTCTGAATCCAGGCCAACAAAGAAATCCCTGGTCGGTTTGAGTTCTTTGAGCTGCAGGGCGGGATCGGATGTATTGTTACTCATATCGCTTGTCTATCCTTTCGAAAAACAATCTAAGTCGAAAGTAATACCACAGATCACCTCCATCGTCAAGATCCAGCCGCCCTCTCCCCTGGCAGCACACAAGACTGGACCTTCTGTGTACACTCTCGGAATTCAACAATATATAGTAATTGCTGTATACATTTAACCCTCACCTCCTGCTACCGACAATACGCCACAAATGGTTGACAGTCCTGCTTCTCCGATATATTCTGAAAATCGAAAGGCAACGAAACGTGAACCATATCCCGCGACATGCAGAAATCCTCAAGATCCTGAGCCTTCTGCGGAACGTATCTGTTGCGGATTTTGCGCAACGACTGAATGTCTCGGAAGTAACCATACGCAAGGATCTGGCTGCCCTTGAGGATATGGGTTGCCTTATACGCAGCCATGGCGGCGCCCAGGTGGCCGAAGACATCAGGATCCTCAAGACTATAGAAATCCGTCAGCAGGAACGGATAGATGCCAAACTGCAGGTGGCCAAAAAAGCCAGAGAACTGATCACCGAAGGAGAGACGATCTATGTTGACGCCGGCAGTACCTGCCTGCTTCTGGCCCGCGAAATCACCGACATGAACCTCCGCGTGGTAACCAATTCCATAGATGTGATGGTTACCCTCAGTGATTGCCCAGGTATTTCCCTGATAAGCCTGGGCGGCAGCTACCGCAAGGAAGCCGGTTCCTTTGTCGGGCCTATGGCCATCGAAGCCCTGCGGATGCTGCAGATAGGTACCTGCTTCCTGGGCACTACCGGATTCTCTGCCAGGGGTATCTTCTCGGCCCAGAACCTGATCGAATCCCAACTGAAGCAGAAGGTGCTCGAGGCCTCAGGCAGGCGGATCGTGCTGGCAGACGCATCCAAGTTCGGCCGGGAGGCCTTCTCTGTCTTTGCCCGGGCAGGAGACATAGATGTGCTCATAAGCGACAGGGAATTCATGAAATCAAAAGAACTCAAGGCCTTCGGGCTGGAAGTGGTACTTGCCGGTTAGCAAGGTCACAGCATGCGGTACTGCCCCTGGTTCGCCTCTGGCCAACCTCTGGCTTACCTACAGTTGATGTAGAGGGATGAATGACAGGAGGATGGATACAATGAAGGGAAAATGCATCGTAGCCCAGAGTGGCGGACCCACTGCGGTAATCAATGCCAGCGCTTGCGGTGTGATACAGGAGGCTCTGAAAAGCCCCCAGATCACTGGCGTGTATGCGGCGTACAACGGCATACTCGGCATCATGAACGAAGAGCTCTTCGACCTCGGCAAGGAAGACCCGGCTGACATCGAAGGACTCAGGACCACCCCGGCAGCAGCCCTTGGTTCATGCCGCTACAAGGTAAAAACAGAGGAAGATTACCGGACCATACTGAATGTCTTCAAGAAGCATGATGTCCGCTACTTCTTCTACATCGGCGGCAACGACTCCATGGACACCGCTGACAAGGTGAACCGGCTTGCCCTCAAAGAAGGTTATGAGTTCAGGGCCATGGGAGTTCCCAAGACAGTTGACAACGACCTGGCCTTCACCGATCACTGTCCTGGTTACGGTAGTGTCATAAAGTACCTGGCCGCTATGGTCATGGAGGCGGGGCGCGACACCGAAGCCCTCTACACCACCGACACCGTAAACGTCATAGAGGCCATGGGCCGCAACGCCGGGTGGATAGCAGCCGGCACTGCCCTTGCCAAGCGCAGCGAGGAAGATGCTCCCCACATCATCTTGCTACCCGAAGTACCCTTTGATCCGGAACGCTTCAAAGCCCGGGTCAAGCACTACCTGGACACCATCAAGCGCTGCGTCATTGTGGTGTCCGAGGGAACCAGGTATCCCGATGGCAGCTACATTGCCGAGCAGAAAGGCGAGTTTGCCAAGGATGCCTTTGGCCATACCCAGCTTGGTGGCGCGGCCAACTTCATCAAGTCCTTCGTCGAACATGAACTGAAGGTAAAGGCACGCTTTGCAATACCGTCCACGGTGCAGCGTGCAGGCATGCACTTTGCCAGCCTTGCAGACAGCCAGGAAGCCTACCTGACCGGTCAGACCGCGGTGAGACTGGCAGTAGCGGGCGAAAGCGGCAAGATGGTTACCCTGGTCAGGAACGGAACAGCACCATATAGCTGCTCAACAGGCCTTGCAGACCTGTCTGCGGTAGCCAACGGAGAGAAACTCTTCCCCCGGGAATGGATACGCGAAGACGGCTACTCGGTGACAGAAGATTTCATCAAGTATGCCAGGCCACTGATCATGGGAGAAGTACCACTGGTAATGGAAGGTGGACTGCCACGATTCATCCGCTTCAAGAAGCATTTCGTCAAATAAGGAGCCCTGTATGAACTATCTGGAATCAATGTTTTCCTATGAAGGCAAGACCGTTGCGATAACCGGCGGCGGTGGCGTGATTGCCGGAGCCATGTCTGAAGCCTTCCTCAGGGCCGGTGCCAAGGTATCACTGTGGGACATAAAAAAAGAGTTTGCCGAAGCTGCCAGGCAGCGCCTCTCAGCCATGCCCGGGCTCGAGGGTGCGGAATCACGGATACTGGCGGTGGAAGTGGACGCCATGTCGGAAACATCGGTCCGCAAGGCCCTTGAAGACACAGCAGCCGCCCTCGGTGGGCCAGACATCCTGGTAAACGCAGCCGGTGGCAACCGTGGCAAGTCAAGCTTTGTCGAGATGGATGTACCACTCTTCGAGGATGTGGTCAGACTCAACCTGATTGCCGGCCTGGTTGTACCAACCAAGGTGACTGCAGCCTTCTGGATAGAAAAAGGCATCAAAGGCAACATCATCAACATGGCATCCATGTCGTCATACATTCCACTGTCCGGCGTCTGGGCCTATGGAGCCGCCAAGGCAGCGGTAATGAACCTGACCATGGCCTGTGCCAAGGAATTCGCGCCCAATGGAATCAGGGTGAATGCCATAGCCCCCGGCTTCTTCATCGGCAACCAGAACCGTGCACTCCTCATAGACGAAGCCACCGGCGATCTGACTCCCCGGGGCAAGGATGTGATAGCCCACACTCCCTTCGGTCGCTTCGGTGATGTATCGGAAATTGCAGGAGCAACCCTGTACCTGTCATCGGACAAGGCTGCAGGCTTCGTCACTGGCATCACCCTCCCTGTGGACGGCGGCTATCTCGTCAGCAATATCTGACCCCGGAAAGCGAGCTACCATGAAGCCTTTTATGGATGATGATTTCATACTTGACTCGGAATCCGCAAGGAAGCTGTACCACGGCTATGCCGAGGACAGACCCATCTTTGACTACCACTGCCATGTTCCACCCCAGCAGATTGCCGAAAACACCCGCTTCGAAAATCTGACCCAGCTCTGGCTGGGAGGTGACCATTACAAGTGGCGGGGCATGCGCACCTGCGGCATCCCGGAACAGTATGTTACCGGTGACGCGCCGGACAGGGAAAAGTTCCATGCCTGGGCCAGAACCATACCCCGGACACTGGGAAATCCCCTGTACCACTGGACACACCTGGAGCTGAAACGGATCTTCGGCATCGACGAGGTTCTGAACCCGGAGAGCGCGGACAGGATCTACGACGCCTGCAATGCCCAGCTTGGCAGCAAGGACTTCCAGGTCCGGGGACTGATCGAACGCTTTGATGTACGCGGTCTATGCACCACCGACGATCCGGTGGACAACCTGGCCCACCACCAGAGCATAGCGGCCGACCCGGGTTTCCGTCCCCGGATCCTCCCTGCCTTCAGGCCGGACAAGGCTCATGCCCTGGAGCACCCCGGGCATTACAAAGACTGGATACTGGCTCTTGAGATGGCCAGTGGCATCGGGGTTACCGATTATCCATCCCTGCTGGCTGCCCTCAGGTCACGGCATGACTACTTCCATGCCAATGGCTGCCGCCTGTCAGACAACGGCTTGTCTTTCATTCCCGTAGAAGCGGGCTCCGAATCCGAATGCAACAACACCCTCAAGTCGGTACTGGCAGGTGAGAGCGTAGGCACTGCAGAGATCCTTAAGTTCCGCGCCGCCCTGCTCACCGAACTAGGGCGCATGGACGCCGAGAGTGGCTGGGTAATGCAGTTGCACCTGGGAGCCATGCGCAGCGTGAACTCCAGGCTGTTCAGGCACCTGGGCCCTGATACCGGCTTTGACGTGATAGGCGACTGGCCCCAGGCCGAGGGACTGGCTGGTTTGCTGGACAGACTGGATGCCGACGACAGGCTTCCAAAAACCATACTGTACACCCTGAATCCCCGGGACAACGAAGTGATGGCCGCCATGGCTGGAGCCTTCCAGGATGGATCGCTGGCCAACAAGGTGCAGTTCGGTTCAGGCTGGTGGTTCAACGACCAGAAGGATGGCATGGAGAGGCAATTGCGTGCCCTTTCCAGCCTTGGCCTCCTGACAGGATTTGTCGGCATGCTCACGGACTCCAGAAGCTTCCTGTCCTACCCCAGACACGAATACTTCAGGCGCATACTGTGCAATCTTGTGGGTGGTTGGATGGAAGCCGGCGAGATTCCAGGAGACCTGAAACTGGCTGGCGGCATGGTTGAAGGCATCTGCTATGGCAATGCTGCCCAGTGGTTCGGAATCGATTTACCTACCACTCCCGTGGGTAGCAAAACAGGAACAAAAAAAGCATGAGCACGGACACATCAGGCAGGCTGGTCTTCCTGGATTTTGACGGCGTCATCTGCGACAGCCTGCCTGAGTGTTATGAAGTGTCGCTGGAAGCCTACTACCAGCTGTATCTGAAATTGGCGGAACCACCAACATCGGCTGCTGGCTCCGGGTCGGCTGCTGGCTCCGGGTCGACTACTTCAGGATCGGCGTTTAACACCAGATCCGGCGAGGCCCTTTTCAGGCGCCTCAGGCCATACATACGCCGGGGTGGAGATTACCTGTTCATCCAGATGGCCATACACCAGGGCATAGCCATGGAATCCCAGGCGGATTTCGACGCCCTGGTAGCAGCCCACCATGAACTGGATGATCATTTCCACGAACTCTTCTATGTCGCCAGAAATGCACTGTTCAGGAACGATCCAGCGCGATGGTACTCATTGAACCCTCTCTATCCGGGCATCAAGAAGTATTTGCAGAAGCACAGTCTGGACAGAAATTACCTAATACTGTCCACCAAAGAAGCCGGTTTCATAGCCGAGATTCTCAGGCACCACGGCATAGCCTGGGACACGGAGCGCATCTACTGCTCCGGCAAGGAACGCAAGCTGGCCTTCATAGACAGGGTCATGAACGAACTGGGTGGCACCGAAGGAATTTTCCTAGATGACCAGATTGACCACTTCAAAGGCAGCTGCCGCCACCCGGTGCGGTGCTTGCTGGCAGACTGGGGCTATGTCATGCCCCAGTGGCTTTCAGAGCCAGCCGAGCCTGGGGGACAGACGGTGGAAGTGCTGAGCCTGAACGAACTGGACGCCTTGTAGATTACAAAGCGTCCAGCGTGCACGTTCAAGAATCGATTTTTCGGCAGGGGGGAGCCCGATTGTCCAGCTGTATGGTTCTCCGCTGGCCGACTGGAACCCGGATGGCCAACTGGAGCTATTGCCAGCCTTACCCTACCGCCGTGCGGCCTGGGTCTTGGCCTCCCACTCGGTCACCTTTGCCAGCCAATCCGGGCCCACCGGCGCACCCTGGTCCAGGCAGTACTTGTCCCAGACCGCTGCAAACGGCAGGGTCTTGGCTTCTTCCATCAGGGCCAGCCGCTCGGTATTGCGCCCGGCGTTTTCTGCATCGCGGATCAGTTTTACCGGCTCAAGGGCTGCCTCCAGCAAGGCCTTCTGCAAACCCCGGGCGCCTATCACCCAGGCTGCCACCCGGTTGATGGAGGCGTCAAAGTAATCCAGGGCTATGTCCACTCTGGCAAAGGCGTTCTGCCTGGTTATCTCACGACATACATCCCGAACCTCGTCCGAATACAGGGCAACGTGGTCGGAATCCCAGCGCACACCACGGCTTATATGTAGGAGCAGGCTGGGCACAAAGCCCAGGAGGGCCGAGATCTTGTCGGCTATGGCCTCGGTCGGATGGAAGTGTCCCATATCCAGACACAACTTCAGGCCATGCTTGATGGCATAACCCATGTAGAATTCATGGCTACCTACAACGTAGGCCTCGCTGCCTATGCCGAACAACTTGCTCTCCACTGCATCACCAATCGTGCCTGCAGGCAATTTCTCGGAGAAGACCTCGTCCAGGGCACTCTGGAGTCTGGCCCGTGGAGCAGCCCTGTCTGCCGGCAGATCCTTGGAGCCGTCCGGAACCCATACATTGTTCACCGAAGGAGAACCGAGGGCTTGGCCCATGGCGCTGGCAATACGACGGGAGGCTTTGCCATGGCGGATCCAGAAATCACGCACTGCCTTGTCGGCACTTGCAAGGGTATAACCCGAGTCGGCCATGGGATGTGAAAAGAACGACGGATTGAAGTCCAGTCCCAGCCGGCGTTCCTTGGCCCAGGCTATCCACCTGGCAAAATGTTCTGGGGTAAGTTCGTCCCGGGGAACCTTCTTGCCTGCGGTTTCAGCATAAAGGGTGTGCAGGTTGAAACGTTTGGTGCCCGGCACCAAGGAGAAAGCCAGCTCGGCATCCGCGCGCAACTCGTCGGCATTGCGTGCCCGGCCGGGATAGTTCCCGGTTGCCAATATTCCACCACCCGACAACCCGTCAGCACCCTCGAAACCGGTCACATCATCGCCCTGCCAGCAATGAAGTGACACTGGCACCTTTGCAGTCGCTGCCATGGCTGTCTTTACATCGACACCAAGTCCTGAATATCTGGCTACGGCAATTTCGTAGGCTTTTTCTATGCCATCTTTATCTTGATAGATCTTCATCATTATATTCCTTTCAGGCTCCGGTAGAGATCTTCGAGCGGTAGCGCTCCACTTCCCAGTCGTTTATGAAAGCCACCTGATCCGAGCTCATGTACTTCGGGCCGCCAAAAGCCTCGGCGTAGGCAGCCACCTTGGCAGCATCGCGGAACAGATCTACAGCCAGAGCGGCACTCTTGCCATTCCCACCGATGCCAAAAACACCCAAGCCCCGGATAGCTGCAAGTTTTGGTTTTCTGCCAAAACTTTGCACAAAATCCTTGTAAGCCTGTTCAAGTTCATTGCCTGGTCCATCCGCGAAAAGGAAATCACTACCCGCATATACTATGTGATCAGGGCTGAAAGGTAAGGCCACCGGTGCAAACGCCTCCCGGGATGCGCACAGCCTTGCCAGCTCTGCATCCAGGGCAAACTGGATGCTTGCAGGCTTGCCATTGTCAGCAGCCAGAATGGAAAGAAGCCTGGCTGCTTCTGCCGCCGCAGATCCTGTACTTGCATCAAGAGCAAGAGGAGAGAAATCGGCCTGGCGTATAATTCTTGCTTGTATTTTTTCTGTAACTCTTTGATATATGGCATCCACTTCGGCCACGCTGTCCGCATTCACGAAGATGCCGTGGTTCTGAAGAAGGATAAAAGCAGGCTTCTGGCCTGCGCGTGAGACGTGGGCGGCCCAGGCATCCTTCACGGTCCGTGAAAGGATGTATCCGGGATTGGTTGATGGTATCCACAGACAGTCATCACCGAAGAGTTCTGTTGCTGCAGCCTCACCCCTGACGGAACAGGTGATACCGTTTATCAGTGACGGATGGGTATGTACGACATACGCTGAAGGCAACAGATCATGCAACAGGGTTTCCACACTCGGCCGCTTGTTCTCCTCACCTGGGAATCGTGCTGCCATCATGTCAGCCAAGACGGCACTCTCGCGCTCATCCGGATCTCCGGGATAAGAAGAAGTCCAGATGGCAGCCAGCCTCCGCCGATCCATCTTCACAAAGCCATCTGCAGTAATGGTTTCCAGCGCTGCGCCGGATCCCTTGATATATAATGCATCGGCGGTCTTCCAGGAGGTATTGCCGCCACCGGCAACCACGTAGGCTGGATCGGCACCATAGCGCCTGGAGACTGAAATCAGTTCCTGTATGCTCATTGAATTTCCTTTACCGCTTCATAGTGCTTTGATCGCATCTATCATCGCAACCACCATCTCAGGAGCAACATCGGCCTGTATGATATGGGCCGGTGCCATAAGATAATTACCGTTCAGTCCCATTAGCTGATAGCGGCGTTTTATTTCTTTCCGCAAAGCCTGTACATCACCGGATGGCAGGAGAACCTGCTGGTCTATGCCACCGAAAAATGCAATGCGGTCACCGTACTTCTGGTTGAGTTCTTCAGGATCGGAGCCAGGAACATTTGGCTGTACCGGGTTGTATACAGAGAAACCGATTTCAACAAAATCATCCACCAACGGTGCCACAGCACCATCCGAGTGAATTATGTACAGTACAGCGGGATTGATCTTCTTCAGTTCTTCTATCATGCGTGCATAACGGGGTTTGAACTCCGCCCGCCACATGTCGGGAGAAATGAGCATTGAAGTCTGGGTACCCAGGTCCTCCCCGAACCAGATGGCATCCACCCCTGCCTCAACCAGTTGCCGTGCGAGCCCCAGAGTCCAGGCTTCAACCTTGTCGTTCAGCGCCCCTATCCATGGTTCTTCCATGGCCATGGCCATCATGTATTCCTGCATGCCAGTCAGATGCCAAGCCAGTTCGAAAATTGAGAGCTCGCAATCACCGATTATGAAGTAATCATTTTTATACTGGGCAATGTCACGCTTGGCTTTTACGAATCGCCCCGGAGCATAGGCGTCGGGAAAATCATATTTTTCTATATCCTCAACCGTTGAAGCCTCAGCCAAGGGACAGCGGACTACTTCCATGTACAGCGGAGTCGGTTTCATGTGCATGCCGAACTCGTTTTCACTTATGTCCCCGTTTACTGGTTTTGGAACAAATCCTTCACGTACCGTCCCACCTACAATCACGCAGTCACTGCCCATCGCGGTGCGGATGGCGTTGGCTGAGATCCGGTAGGTAAGGTCCTCGTAGTACGATAGGGCAT
>JAVEXH010000051.1:0-10941 GCA_034004175.1 Spirochaetia bacterium | reverse complement strand
TGGTATACCTACGGGTATCCACCCGGTGGAGAAGGTTAGTGCCCTGGAACTTGTCATGACGAAGCTCCACGCGGGTGGCAAGTTTGACAAGGACTCCTACAAGGTATCAGGCGGTCTCCATGGCGTTGGTGTTTCGGTGGTAAATGCCTTGTCAACCTGGTGCGAGGCCTTTGTGCACCAGGATGGGGCCCTGCACTTCCAGATGTACAAGACCGGGTTGCCGGTGGAGAATGTGAAAGTCATAGGCGAGACCGACAAGCGGGGTACAGTCATCCGCTTTGCCGCCGATGCAACCATCTTCGAATCTACGGTCTACAGCTTTGACGTACTGGCCAACCGCCTGCGCGAACTGGCCTTCCTGAACAAGGGTCTGACCATAAGCCTGACCGACGAGCGGCTTTCGGTTCCCAAGGTCCATGAATTCAAGTTCGATGGAGGACTGCGGGAGTTCGTTGAGTACCTGAACAAGAACAAGGCTGTCGTCCACAAGGATCCCCTTTATTTCAGCGGCCTGCGTGACGAGGTAGAGGTCGAAGTGGGCATCCAGTACAACGATACCTTCAACGAGACGATGTTTGCCTATGTAAACGGTATAAATACCCGGGAAGGCGGTACCCATCTGGTGGGCTTCAAGACCGCCCTGACCCGCATACTCAACGAATATTTCAAGAAATCCAAATTCGTGAAGAAGCTGGACGAGACCCTGTCAGGTGACGATGTGCGTGAAGGCCTGACGGCAGTGCTGTCGGTGAAGGTGCCCAATCCCCAGTTCGAGGGTCAGACCAAAACCAAGCTTGGCAACACCGAAGTAAAAGGCATAGTGGATTCCCTGTGCAGTGACCACCTGACCCTGTTCTTCGAGACCAATCCAGCCATTGTAGAGAAGATACTGGAGAAGACGGTGCTGGCAGCCAAGGCACGGCTTGCGGCCCGACAGGCACGGGACCTTACCAGGCGCAAGTCAGCTCTTGAAAGCTCGGGACTACCGGGCAAGCTGGCTGATTGTTCGGAGAAAGATCCGGCCAAATGCGAGATCTACATCGTGGAAGGCGACTCCGCAGGCGGTTCGGCCAAGGGCGGCCGTGACCGTACCTTCCAGGCCATCCTCTCCATGTGGGGCAAGATGATGAATGTGGAAAAGACCAGGATAGACAAGGTGATAGGCAACGACAAGCTGAACCCCATCATCCAGTCCCTGGGTTGCGGCATAGGTGCTGATTTTGACATCAGCAAGCTTCGCTACCACAAGGTCATCATCATGGCCGATGCCGATGTGGACGGTTCGCATATCCGTACTCTGCTGCTTACCTTTTTCTACCGCTACATGACCGACCTTCTGACCAAGGGCCATGTCTACCTGGCCATGCCGCCCTTATACAAGGTGGTCATAGACAAGAAACCCCAGTATGCCTATGACGATGCAGAAAAGGACCGCATTCTGAAGGAAAGCGGCAAGGATCCAGATAAGGTGCAGATCCAGCGCTACAAGGGTCTTGGCGAGATGAATCCCGAACAGCTGTGGGAGACAACCATGGATCCAGCTCGTCGTCTGATAACACAGATACAGATGGACGATGCCGTAGAGGCAGAAACCGTTTTCACCACCCTTATGGGCGAGCAGGTGGAACCCCGCCGGCAATTCATAGAGGAGAACGCCTTGTCGGTCTCCAATCTGGACGTGTGATATGGCAGAAACAATCGGAAGAGTAATACAGATGCCCATCGAGGAGGAGGTGAAAACCGCCTACCTCAACTATGCGATGAGCGTAATTGTAAGCCGTGCCTTGCCTGATGTGCGCGATGGACTCAAACCCGTACACAGGCGCTTGTTGTACGCTATGGACGAACTGGGTCTGAAGCCAGGGGCAGCCACCAAGAAATGCGCCCGCATCACTGGTGATGCCATGGGCAAATACCATCCCCATGGTGACTTGTCCTTGTACGATGCCTTGGTACGCATGGCCCAGGACTTCAGCCTCCGGTACCCCTTGGTGCAGGGGCAGGGCAATTTCGGCTCGGTTGACGGTGATCCGCCTGCTGCCAGCCGTTATACCGAAGCCAAGCTGTCCAAGATCGGCGATGAACTGCTGTCGGACCTGGAAAAGGAGACCGTAGACTTCCTTCCCAACTACGATGAAAGCCTCAGGGAGCCTTCGGTCCTGCCGGCAGCCATGCCTAACCTGCTGATAAACGGATCGTCCGGCATCGCCGTAGGTATGGCCACCAACATGCCGCCCCAGAACCTCAATGAAGTAGCCGAAGCCATAGCTGCGTACATAGATGACCCTGAAATTGATGTAAATGGACTGATGCGCTATGTAAAGGGACCTGATTTTCCCACCGGGGGCATCATCTTCGGTCGCCGTGGCATACGCGAGGCCTATACCACCGGTCGGGGCAAGCTGACTGTACGTGGCAGGTTCACTATCGAGACTTTGAAGAACGGCAAGGAACAGATAATCTTCACCGAGATTCCCTATACCGTGAACAAGGCCTCGCTGATCATAAAAATTGCCGACCTGATCCGCGACAAGGTGATAGAGGGTGTGTCCGATGTACGGGACGAGTCAGACCGTCAGGGCATGCGCATCGTCATCGAGCTGAAGCGTGGCGCCATAACCAAGCTGATACTTAACAAGCTGTTTGCCCATACAGCCCTGCAGTCCACCTTCGGTGTCATCAATCTGGCACTGGTCGGGCTGAGGCCGAAACTTCTGTCCCTCAAGGACTTGATTCGATACTTCGTGGAGCACCGGGTAGAAGTGATAACCCGGCGGACCCGTTACGAGCTGCGGAAGGCCGAGGAGCGCGCCCACATACTCGAAGGCCTGGTCATTGCCATAGAGAACATCGACGAGGTTGTGCGCATCATCAAGGCGTCGCGCAGTGTCGATGCAGCCAAACTGGCCCTCATGGAGCGTTTCTCCCTGAGCGAGATTCAGACCCAGGCCATTGTGGATATGCGCCTTGGCCGGCTGACCAGTCTTGAGATCGAGAAACTGCAGGCAGAATTGGCCGAGATTCGGGCCAAGATAGCCTATTACAAAGACTTGCTGGCCCATCCAGAGAAGGTTCTGGGCCTGATCAAGGTGGAGACTACTGCCTTGGCTGCCAAATACGGTGATGAGAGGCGCACCGAGATAGTCCATGACGAAGTAGAGGCTATCAATATAGAAGACCTTATCAAAAAGGAAGAGATGGTCATCCTCATCTCCAACAAGGGCTTCATCAAAAGGGTGGCGGTTAGCGCCTATCGCAGTCAGGGCCGGGGCGGAAAGGGATCCAACTCGGCCTCCCTGCTTGAGGACGATTTCATACAGCAACTGTTCATTGCCAACACCCATGATTACCTCTTGTTCATAACCACCGCCGGCAAGGCGTACTGGCAGAAGGTACACGAGATATCGGAAGCGGCCCGGACAGCCCGTGGTTCCCATATAAAGAGTCTTCTGGCCATAGGTCCCGATGAGGAAATCACCACAATCGTTGACCTCAAGGGCTTTACCGATGATGTCTTCCTTCTCCTGGGTACCCTGAGGGGCGTGGTCAAGAAAGTTGCCACCAGCGACTTTGCCAACGCCAGGACCAGGGGCATCATAGCCATCAACCTGGATGAAGGTGACCAGCTGGTTTCGGCCTGCAAGACCGGTGGCAGTGATGAAGTTGTGCTGATAACCCGCCAGGGCCAGGCACTGCGAATGGCCGAGACCTCGGTGCGGGTCATGGGCAGGGCGAGCCGCGGTGTACGCGGCATCATGCTTACCGATCAGGACGAGTTGTGTGCCATGTTGCGGGTGGCACCGGATGAGCAGATGCTGCTGATAAGTGACCAGGGTTATGGCAAACGGACGGATTACGACAATTTCTCCGGTCATGGCCGGGGTACCAGAGGGCAGAAGATCTACGATCCCGACTCTGGAGAACTGGTTTGCGCCATTTCCATCCGGGAACGGGATGACATAGTGGTGATGACCAGCCTGGGCAAGACTCTCAAGTTCCAGGCTTCCAATGTCAGACTGTGCGGCAAGACAGCCAAGGGCGTCAGGATAGTCAATATAGATCCGCCAGATACGGTTGTTGGCATAGATCGGATCGTCAACGAAGACGAAGAGTCGGCACCAGCTTCGGAAGGGCAGGATGCTGCGGTGGTACAAGACCAGTCACCGGTTGAACCCGGTGCGGATTCCGCCGAAAACTCTGATTGATGGTTACTGGTCAGTATGTTTGATGGATCGTCCCTGCAACTGCGGGGACGATTTTTTTCAGGGTCTCGGGAAGATGACCGGGCGAGCCGGATTGTTTCACGTGGAACATCCGGCATCAGGAGTACTGGTGCATCCGGTTAGTTGAGGGGTATCCGGATTGTTTCACGTGGAACAATTCAACCAGGCTACCCACCGGTATCTTTGGTATTTTACCCATCCAGGATCTATACTTTCTTCAAGACACTTCTTTACAGGAGGACGGACCAGGTCCGGTGTCTGGCGGATTCCGGATCTTCCGGTAAGGCGTATGACACGATTCAGGTTGATTGGTGCACTGGTTCTGTGTCTTTGCTGTGCGGGCCCTGTCCAGGCCCAGACTCCGGAAGCTGGGGGAGTAAGCTTCATCGGCTTTGATTCCAGTGATCTGACTGAATCCGGGCGTGCCATTCTGGCAGATCTGGTCAGGCGCGAGATATCCCTGGCACCTGGTTTTTTACTCATTGAGAGGCAGGAACTTGGCTCTGTGCTGGCAGAGCAGGAACTCCAGCTGTCCGAGTTGTTCGAAGGCACAGGGGTGGTCTCTGTAGGCAAATTGCTGGGTGCCGACTATGTGATGCTCGGCAGGGTGGGCAAGCTGGGAACCCTGTACATCATCTCCCTGCGCATGATCGATGTGGCCAGGGGTGAGGTGGTGAGGGCTGTTACCGAGGAATATCTGGGCCCTATAGAGGATCTGCGCAAGCCGGTACGAATAGCGGCACAGCGCATTCTGGGAATTCCCGGCATCGAGGTGAAGCAGGGTGAATATATCAGTGTTGAAACCGAGCCGCCCGGGGTTGCCGTGTATGTGAATGGCTTGTTCGAAGGTAATTCCCCGGTTGTGGTCAGGGTTCTGAAACCGGACAGATATGCAGTGAAATTGGCCAGTGAAGGCTACAAACCCTGGAGCCAGAATGTGTCGGTGGAGGAGGCCTCCACTTTTTTCCTGAAGGCCAGGCTGATACAGCAGGAGAAGACTGTAGACGAGCGGGTGAAGGCTCTGCAGGATGGCCGGGTGCTCCTGCTCAGCTTTCTGACCCTGTATTCAGCCGCAGCCTCGGAAGCTACGCTCTTTGCTCTGGGATCAGAAAATATCAGGTTGTATATCGGCCTCCCCCTGGTTGTTTCGCCCCTTTCCTTTTTTGGTGCCTTGAAGCTGACCGATGGGGTGGTGATGAACAGCGGGCGGTCCTTGATGATCACTTCGAGCATGCTGTGGGGCAGTACCTGGGGAATTGCAGCCGGTACTGTATTTGGTCTGGATTCGGGTGCAGATGGAGAGGGAGACAGCTTCAACCAGGCTTTTGCCGGGCTGAGCGTGGCAGGTGGCCTGCTGTATGGGGGGCTTTCATACGCCCTGACCATGGGAGACGAGCCTTTCCCCAGTTCCAGGGCCTGGTTGTACAATCTGGGTTCAGTTCTGGGAGCCTTCCTGGGTCTCGGGGTTCCATACGTGCTGGGCTTTGAATCGCCGGGCGTCATCTATGCCGGTATGCTCACCGGTTCCCTTGCCGGAGCCGGGACTTCGCTCTGGCTTACCAGGGATTTTTCCGAGGGAAGAAGCATAGGCAATCTGGCTCTGGGAACCCTGCTTGAACTGGATGGTTCCGGCCTCAGGGTAGGGTTGCCTGTTCCTGTAGCCATCGCCATGACTCCTGGAGTTACCAGCCAGAGGACAGGTTTCTATCTGCCTCTGGCCAGTATACGGTACTGAAGCCCGGGTTACAGGGCTGCCAGAAGCTCTTCTATCTTGTCTGTCCGCTCCCAGCTGAAGCCGGCGCGGCCGAAGTGCCCGTAGGCTGCAGTCTGGCGGTAGATGGGAGCCTTGAGTCCGAGGGTATGTATGATGCCGGCTGGACTCAGGTCAAAGACCTTGTTTATGGCTGCGATTATCAGGTGTTCGGTTTCCTTGCCTGTCCCGAAGGTGTCAACCATGACCGAAACGGGGAAGGGTACGCCTATGGCATAGGCCAGTTCCACCTCGCAGCGGTCTGCCAGGCCGGCAGCTACGATGTTCTTGGCTACATACCTGGCCATGTAGGCTGCCGAGCGGTCGACTTTGGATGGATCCTTGCCTGAGAAGGCTCCGCCGCCATGCCGGCCCATGCCGCCGTAGGTATCCACGATGATCTTGCGTCCGGTAAGGCCGGTGTCGCCCATGGGGCCACCTACCACGAAACGTCCGGTAGGGTTCACGAAATACTTGGTCCTGGCATCCAGGAGCCCGGTGGGTCCCAGGATCGGCTTGATCATCTCTTCTATTACTGCTTCGCGGATGGTCTCGTAGGGGATCTCAGGGTCATGCTGGTGGGATACGACAACCGTGTCGGCCCGGATTGGCTTGTGGCCTTCGTATTCAAGGGTCACCTGGCTCTTGGCGTCGGGTCGGAGCCAGGCTATCTTCCTTGATTTTCGTAGTTCCGAGGCCAGCATGAGTATCTGGTGGGCATACATGATGGGTGCCGGCATGAGTTCCGGGGTCTCCACACACGCAAAGCCGAACATCATGCCCTGATCGCCGGCACCCTGAAGCCCTTCGTACTCCTTGAGGCCGTGTCCGGAAACTCCCTGGTTTATATCCTGGGACTGGGAGTGGATGGTGTTGAGTATGGCCATGGATTCATAGTCCATGCCGTAGTCGGGATTGGTGTAGCCGATATCCTTGACTACTTCCCTGGCCAGGGATTGTATGTCCACATAGGTGTTGGTGGTGATTTCTCCGCCTATGAGCACCATACCGGTGGTGGCAAAGGACTCGCAGGCTACATGGCTTTCGGCATCCTCTTTGAGGCAGGCATCAAGGACAGCGTCCGAGATCTGGTCGCATAGCTTGTCCGGGTGGCCTTCGCCTACGGACTCGGAGGTAAACAGGTAACGGGTATCTCGCATTCAAGTGCTCCTCTACCAAAGCCACTCATGGCGGCATTGTGAATAATTAATAACGATAATGCTCCGGCTTGTACGGGCCGGCAGGATCTACAGCCAGGTAATCCGACTGTTTCGGGCTGAGGGTTGTCAGCTTTGCACCGATAGGGCCTAGGTGCAGCCTGGCCACTTCCTCGTCAAGGTGGCGGGGCAGGACGCGCACCCCGGGCTTGTCACCCGACTTTCGGTTCCTGCGGGACTCCCAGAGGTCCATCTGGGCCAGTACCTGGTTGGTGAAGCTGTTTGACATGACGAACGACGGATGGCCGGTGGCGCAACCGAGGTTCACAAGGCGTCCTTCGGCCAGAAGGATGATGGAGCGGCCGTGGGGGAATACCCACTCGTCGACCTGTGGCTTTACAGGTACACGCCGGATGCCCGGCCAGGCTTTGAGGCCGGCCACGTCTATTTCATGGTCAAAGTGGCCTATGTTGCAGACTATGGCCTTGTCCTTCATGGCCGCCAGGTGCTTGGCATCCAGTACGTCCAGACAGCCGGTGGCGGTTACCCAGATATCGGCACGGTCAAGGGCATCCTCCACGGTGCAGACTTCGTAGCCTTCCATGGCTGCCTGTAGGGCGCAGATGGGATCCACCTCGGTGACGAGTACCCGGGAACCCTGGCCGCGCAGGCTCTGGGCGCAGCCCTTGCCCACGTCGCCATAGCCGCAGACCACCGCGGTCTTGCCAGCCAGCATCACATCGGTTGCCCGCTTGATGCCGTCTATCAGGGATTCACGGCAGCCATAGAGGTTGTCGAACTTGCTCTTGGTTACCGAGTTGTTCACGTCGATGGCGGGGAACAGCAGTTCTCCGGAGGCTTCCATCCTGGCCAGGCGGCGTACGCCGGTGGTGGTTTCCTCGGAGACGCCGGCAAGCCCGGCTACCACGCGGTGCCAGCGGCCTTTGTCTTCCTTCAGGATCAGCTTGAGCCTGGCCTTGAGGGCGGCCTCGTCTTCGGATCCCGAGGGTGTGTCCAGTACGGACGGGTCGCTCTCGGCGGCATAGCCCTGATGTATCATCAGGGTGGCATCACCGCCGTCATCCACGATGAGGGAGGGGCCTTGTCCGTCAGGGAAGCGCAGTGACTGGTCCAGGAGTTCCCAGTATTCGTCGGCAGTCTCGCCCTTCCAGGCGAACACAGGAACGCCCGCCGGTTTGTCTACGGTACCTGTGCGGCCTACAACAACAGCTGCGGCAGCTTCGTCCTGGGTGCTGAAGATGTTGCAGCTTGACCAGCGCACGTCGGCGCCGAGCTCTACCAGGGTTTCGATGAGGACTGCGGTCTGCACGGTCATGTGGAGGCTGCCGGTGATGCGTGCCCCTGACAACGGCTTTGCCTTGCCGTATTTGGCCCGTGCGTTCATGAGGCCCGGCATTTCGGGTTCTGCCAGGTCAAGCTGGCGGCGGCCCAGTGAGGAAAGTTGGATGTCTTTGATCTTGTAGCTAAGTGGCACGGTGGACCCCTTTTAGCTGGATTCCTTATCGGGCTGTCCCCCAGGGGTGACAGATCGATAAACCGCCCGCAATACGGACAAATCGGCGGTACACCTTCCTGGCCAGACTGGCTGGACGTGTGCCTTGTAAATATCAGCGAAAATGCAATGTTTTTCAAGACCATATCATGTGAACCTGCGCCGGAGGCAAACAAGCTTGGTTGCGGGTTGAAGAAACCCGACATATACTGAAGTCATAAACCAGTACGGAGGAACGAATGGCAGACAAGACAGAACGCACCCTTCCCGTAATAGGCATACTCGGCGGTATGGGGTCCGATGCTACGGTCGATTTCTTCGGTAAGGTTGTTGCGGCTACACCCGCTTCGACAGATCAGCAACACCTGCGCATAGTGGTGGATTGCGACCCGGGCATTCCCGACCGCTCCAGCCATATCATGGGCCAGGGACCTGATCCCTTGCCGCGGATGATAGAAGTAGGCAAAAGGTTGGCCGAGGCTGGGACCACCATCGGCGCGGTGGCCAGTATCACAGCCCATGCCTATCTTGAAGGCCTGAGTGCGGCCTTGCCGTTTCCCTTCCTGAATGCCTTCGAGGAACTGTCAAAGCTGATGGCTACCCAGTTTACCGGGGCCAAACGCATAGGTGCCCTGTCTACCAGCGGAGCCATCAAAGCGGGGCTGTACGAGAAGTATCTGTCCAGTTGGCGTATCCATTATCCTGATGATGAATCCCAGACCCGATTTGTCATGGAGGCCATTTATGGGCCGAATGGCATCAAGTCGGGCAACATAGGTGAGGAACCCAGGCTGCTCCTCAGGCAGGCTGCCCAGCGGCTGATAGCCAGAGGTGCGGATGTAATCATAATAGGCTGCACTGAAATGCCCATGGTTCTGCGGCAGGAGGACGTGCCGGTGCCCCTCATCGACCCGATGAAGGTACTGGCGGAGGCCCTGGTTGCCCGGGCACTGGAGCAGGGTGATGCCCGCTAAGGATTCGTACATACTTGCCCTGGACCAGGGTACCACCTCATCCAGGGCCATTGTGTTCAACCGCGCGGGCAGTGTGATGGGAACCAGGCAGATACCCTTCGGCCAGATCTATCCCAAACCGGGTTGGGTGGAGCATGATCCCCTGGAGATCTGGCAGACCCAGTACGAGGCCGCCCAGGGCGCCCTGGCGGATGCCCAGATACTGCCCCAGCAGATTGCGGCCATAGGCATAACCAACCAGCGTGAAACCGTGGTGCTCTGGGATGCGAGAACCGGCCAGCCTGTACACAATGCCATCGTCTGGCAGTGCCGGCGCTCGGCGGCCATCTGCCAGGAACTCAAAGCGGCGGGTTTCGAGGACGAGGTACGGGCCAGGACCGGCCTGGTGCTGGATCCGTATTTCTCGGGCACCAAGCTGATGTGGCTGTTCCGGGAGAACCCTTCCCTGCTGGCCAGGGCCGAACGTGGGGAATTGCGCTTTGGCACCGTTGATTCCTGGCTGATCTGGAAGCTCACCGGCCATCATGCAACTGATGCCACCAATGCCAGCCGTACCCTGCTCTTCAATATACATGAGGGTCGCTGGGACGAGGAGATACTGCGGACCTTCAAGGTGCCGGCTTCGATACTGCCGGAGGTACTGCCCAGTTCCGCCGAATATGGCCGCACCAGCAAGGAACTATTTGGTGTGGAGATACCCGTGACCGGCTGTGCGGGCGACCAGCAGGCAGCCCTCTTCGGCCATGCCTGCTTCAAGCCCGGGGAAAGCAAGAACACCTACGGTACCGGTTGCTTTGCCCTGATGAACACCGGTTCCGTACCGGTGGCCTCGAAGCACAAGCTGCTTACCACAATAGCCTGGGACCTTGGCCAGGGTTACACCTATGCCCTGGAAGGTTCGGTCTTCATAGCCGGAGCGGTTGTGCAGTGGTTGCGGGATGAATTGAAGATCCTGGTCGATTCGGCGGAGAGTGAAACCCTGGCCCGGTCGGTGCCCGATACCGGTGGGGTTGTACTGGTCCCGGCCTTTGTTGGTATGGGAGCTCCATACTGGGATCCCGATGCCCGTGGAAGCGTACTCGGCCTTACCCGTGGCAGTTCCAGGGCTCACCTGACCAGGGCAGCCATAGAGGCGGTGGCCTACCAGTCCAGGGACCTGATGGTGGCTATGGAAAAGGACTTCGGCTCCCAGCTGCCCTTCATAAAGGCTGACGGCGGTGCCAGTGCCAACAGTTTCCTGATGCAGTTCCAGGCCGACATCCTGGACCGGCCGGTGATACTGCCCGAGGTGGGCGAGGTTACCGCCCTTGGCGCTGCCTATCTG
>JAVEXH010000050.1:0-11003 GCA_034004175.1 Spirochaetia bacterium | reverse complement strand
CATGGATGTAGTCAAGCGGGAGATAGATTCCCTTGGTGGCACTGTGTCGGTGGAATCTAGTCCCGGCGTCGGTTCTACAATTTCCTTGCAGATTCCGCTGACCCTTGCGATCATCGAAGGCCTCCTGGTGCGCATTGCCGATGAACATTTCGTGCTGCCGCTGTCATCGGTGGAAGCCTGCATCGAGCTGCCCGACGAAGCCGGTCAGGCCAGGGATGGAGCCAGACTGCTGAGCTACCGGGGCGATCTGTTGCCTTATGTGGAGCTCCGTGATGCCTTTGCAATCCAGGGGGCGGTGCCTGGCTTCAGGCAGGTTGTAGTGGTCAATTCCCAGGAACAAAAGGTGGGATTTGTAGTGGATGCAGTGATAGGCGACTACCAGACCGTAATCAAGCCGCTAGGGCGAATGTTCAAGGACGTTTCAGGTATTTCAGGTGCAACCATCCTAGGTGACGGTACCGTGGCCCTCATAATCGATTTCAACCGGCTTGCCCATTCAGCACGGGCTGTACAGGCAAGGTCCGCATGACCGGGCAAGAATCCACCAGTACCTCAAGAAGCGGTATTTCGGAGAGGGGTTTCAAGCGTCTTTCGTCTTTCATAGAATCCGAACTGGGTATACGGATGCCGGATACAAAACGTATCATGCTTGAAAGCCGCCTGCAGAAGCGTTTGCGTGTTCTTGGGCTGCCTGATTTTGAAACCTATATTGACCGTGTGTTCTCGGGTGATGATGTGGAAATGATCCACATGATTGATGCCGTGACCACCAACAAGACTGACTTCTTCAGGGAACCTGACCACTTCGACATACTGTCCAATCGACTGCTGCCCGCTGCCATGACCCGCAACCCGGGGCGCGGCCTCTTTTCCTTCTGGTCCGCCGGTTGTGCCACCGGAGAGGAACCCTATACCTTGGCCATGGTACTGGAAGAATTCAGGAGCACTCATGCAGCCTTCGATTACCACATCCTGGCTTCCGATATATCGTCACAGGCCTTGCAGAAGGCCTTTGCGGCGGTCTACGACGCTGAAAAAGTGATCCCGGTTCCTCCGGGATTCAAGCGCAAGTATCTGTTGCGCAGCAAGGATCCATCCAAGGTGGATGTAAGGATCAAGAAGGAGTTGCGGGACAAGGTGGAGTTCATCAGGCTTAATTTCATGGATGACCACTTTCCTTTCGATGGCAAGTTCGATGTCATATTCTGCCGCAATGTCATAATCTACTTCGACCGTCCTACGCAGGAGCGCTTGCTGGGCCATATGTGCGAGTACCTACGACCAGGAGGCAACCTGATCCTGGGTCATTCCGAAACCCTTACAGGAATGTCCCTGCCTCTTCGAAGCCTTGCACCTACCGTTTACGAGCGCTTATAGTCTGGGGGATACATGGAAAGCATCAAGGTAATGATCGTCGATGATTCGGCGGTGGTTAGACAGACCCTCAAGGACCTCCTGGATTCGGATCCCCAGATCGAGGTGATGGCAGTAGCAGCTGACCCGCTCTTTGCCCTCAAGAAGATGGAGACCATGACTCCCGATGTCATTGTCTCGGATGTGGAGATGCCCAGGATGGATGGCCTGTCCTTCCTTCGCAAGATAATGGAGACCAAGCCCATACCGGTGGTCATCTGTTCAAGCAAAACTGAAAGCGGTTCCGACAACGCCATGAAGGCCATGGAATATGGTGCAGTGGAGATCATACAGAAACCAAAGCTAGGAACCAAGCAGTTCCTCGAGGAATCACGGGTTTCGATCTGCGATGTCGTGAAAGCTGCTTATATGTCAAAAGGCAAGCGCCGTGTACCGCTACCACCAGTACGTGATGTTGCGCCGAAATTGACAGCGGATGCCATGTTGCCCAAGCCGGGATCAAGCAACATAATAGAAACTACAGAGAAGATCATTGTAGTGGGCGCGTCTACCGGTGGGACAGAAGCCTTGCGTGAGTTTCTGGAAGCCTTGCCCGAGGATACCCCGGGTATTGTCATCGTGCAGCACATGCCCGAGCATTTTACAGCCGCCTTTGCGCGAAGGCTGGATACCCTGTGCAGGGTAACGGTGAAGGAAGCGGAAGACAACGATACAGTCATACGTGGCAGGGTACTTATAGCTCCCGGCAACCGTCACACCCTGCTCAAGCGCAGCGGAGCCAGGTATTACGTGGAGGTGAAGGATGGACCGCTGGTCTGCAGGCATAGGCCCAGTGTAGACGTGCTGTTCCGCTCTGCCGCCAGATATGCGGGCAAGAATACCGTCGGTGTCATCATGACAGGAATGGGTGATGATGGTGCCAGAGGCATGAAGGAAATGCATGATGCCGGAGCCAGGACCATAGCCCAGGATGAGGCCTCCTGCATTGTCTTCGGCATGCCCAACGAGGCTATAAAACTCGGCGGGGTTGATACGGTGATTCCTCTTGACCGGATAGCCGGAGAAGTCCTTAGATCGACCAAGTAGTTATGATCAAATTAGATATATGGCTTGCCGCTGGTAGCAGGCGGCTTTACACCAGGAGGACATTATGGCGAAGAAACTGCTAGTTATCGACGATTCTGCGGCAATACGGCAGAGCATTACGTATATTCTTCAGCAGGAAGGTTACGAGACAGTGGAAGCTGTCGATGGCCTTGATGCCTTGGGAAAGCTGGATGCTGCTGATCGTTTCGATTGCATCATAACCGATGTCAATATGCCGAACATGGATGGCATCACCTTCATACGCAAGGCCAGGGAAAATCCGAAGTACAAGTTTGTTCCCATCCTGGTCCTTACCACTGAGTCCCAGGGAACCAAGATGAATGAGGGCAAGGAAGCTGGAGCCACTGGATGGATAGTAAAGCCTTTCAGCGCCGATAAATTACTGGCGGTGGTAAAGAAAGTCGCGGAGTAAATCCGATGCCGGAAGCAATTTCTGGTCGGTATCTTACGTTTGTCCTTGCTGATGAACTCTTTGCTGTACCCGTCGGTCGTGTGGAAGTGGTACTGGAGATGCAGAAGGTCACCAGGGTACCCAACGCCCGGATGCATATACGTGGTGTAACCAATCACCGGGGCAGTGTAATTCCTGTGGTTGACCCGCGCCTGCGTCTGGAGGGAGTACCGGTGGATCTGGAGGCTGATCCTGCCATCATCGTCCTGCAGCTAGATTTTGCCGGTGAGACCCTGTCCATCGGCATGCTCGCTGATGGTGTACGGGAAGTGATGGATCTTGAGCAGTCCATGATCGAGGCACCCCCGAAACTGGGCGGCCGGATGGATTCGCGCTTCATCCAGGGGATAGGCAAGACTCCAGGCGGCTTTGTAGTCATCCTGGACCTGGATGCTGCCTTTGCAGCCGATGCTGATGGTGCTACTCCGTGAGACATTCCCCCTCTGATGCCCTGAGGATACTGATCGTAGAAGATGAGACCATCGTAGCCCTGGACATGCGCTGCAGACTGGAAGGTTTTGGCTACCAGGTGTGTGGCCTTGCTGCCAGTGGCCCGATGGCCATTCAGCTTGCAGATGAACACCGACCGGATCTCATACTCATGGACATCAAGCTGAAGGGTGAGATGGATGGAATCGAGGCTGCGGGACATGTACGTGCCCTGTTCGAAGTACCCATAATATTTGTTACTGCCTTCACCGATGACGAGACCCTCAAAAGGGTAAAGGCCTCCAGTTCATATGGCTATATAGTCAAGCCCTATCACGAACGTGAGTTGAAAATATCAATCGAGCTTGCCTTGTCCAAGTTCGAGTACGAATGCGGCATACTGGAAGCCAAGGCCACAGCCGAAGAAAACGACCGTGCCAAGAGTCGTTTCCTTTCAAACATAAGCCATGAACTCAAAACGCCGTTGAATGCCATCATCGGGTTTACGGATCTGGCTGCCACCATAGGGCAGGATGTAGAACTCAAAGAGTATGTCATGCTGGCTGCCCGGAGTGCCCGCAAGCTGGAATCCATCATCAACTGTATCCTTGATTACACCAAAATCGAGAGCGGGGCTCTGATCCCTGTACATTCGGAATTTGGCCTTGAAGATTTCCTCCTTCGCTGCTGGGAACCTTTTGCCCTGGAAGCCCATGCCAAGGGTCTTTCTACGAGGTTTTACCTGGATCCTGATCTGCCGGGTTTCATCCACTCGGATGCGTCAAAACTCGGAACTGCTGTAAAGAGCCTGGTGGACAATGCGGTGAAGTTCACCGATTCCGGTTATGTGCTTCTCTCTGCTGAACGGGTATTGCTTACCCGTGATGGAGTTGATTCCATGGAGTTGATGATCCGTGTCATGGACTCCGGACGTGGAATTCCTGACGAAAAACGTCAGCGCATTTTTGACCGGTTCATGCAGGTGGATGATTCCCCTACCAGGGCAATAGGGGGTCTTGGCCTCGGGCTTGCTCTGGTGAAAGGCATTGCGGATCTGCTGAATATGCGTCTGGGCTTGCAGGAATCGCCGGAAGGAGGATCCGAGTTCCTGCTGGCCATGGGGATACCTCCCGATTCCAGACCGGCTTTTCAGGAATGCCATGATGTAATTCAGGGTATGAGCATAGGATTATACGGAAATTGTGCAGCTTCCAAAGAAATTCATCGGTGGGCTAATCGTTTCTGTGCCGTGATCCACCATCTGAAGACAGGTTGGCAGGAAGAACTCGGCACAGACTTTGCCTGTGATGCGGTGTTTGCCGATGTAGCTGACTGGAACCGGAGTACCAAAGCGGAGCAGGAACAGGTGCTGGCTGTTTGTGGTGGCAACTCTGGTCTGACTCTGCTGGACATGGCGATTGTCGCACAGGATGGAGATTCGAGAGACCAACCGTTCAGGCTTTCATATCCGCTGGCTCTGTGTACCTTGATGGAGCGTCTGACTTTCATCAGGCAAAAGGGGCAACCAGTCCCGAACAGGCAGTGTAGTCTGAAAGTTCCCGGGAGCCATAATTCCAGACCGGGCCAAAAGGCTGAAGGAATCCAGGACTCACCATACCAGCGTTTGTTGCAGGATGCTGTTATCGAGGCCAGGCAAAGCGATATGACCGGAGTTCTGGATGGATTTCTGGCACAGCTTCTGCTTGCCGCCTCGGAATCGAACTTCTCCGAAGCCGAGAGGATAGCAAAAAATAACTATGATTATTTTACAGAATCTGGAACGCAGGCCTGTGCACGTTTTGCATTGGCCTTGCTGATGGATACCCGCCGTGGCGATGGACTTTGGCGGGAAGAACTTTCAAGACTGACAGAGACCGTACACAACCGCAAACCGGAGGCTTGATATGGCAAGAATATTAGTGGTAGAGGATGATTTCGGGAGCCGCAGGATGATGCAGAAGCTTCTTGAGGAATATGGTTCGGTAGATGTGGTTGTAGATGGGGAAGAGGCAGTCAGTGCATTCAAGATGGCCACTGGCGAGAAAGCTCCCTATGATGTGGTTTTCCTGGATATCATGATGCCCAAGATGGACGGTCAGGAGGCTCTCAAGCTTATAAGAGCTTTTGAGAAGGAATCCGGACTGTCTCCTGTCAACGAAGCCAGGGTAGTAATGACCACGGTGCTGGAAGATCCCAAAAATGTAATAGAAGCCTATTTCAAGGGCGGGGCAACGACCTACATAGTAAAGCCGGTAGATCGTATGAAGATCAAAGCGGAGTTGGCCAAGTTCGGGATAAAGCCGGCCGAGCGCCACAAATAGTATCGTATGGATGATGAACCAGGGCGCAAACCGCGCATAGCAGTCTGTGAGGACGAGAGGATAGTAGCCCTCGATATCCGGAATTTCCTGCAACGCAATGGCTATGAGGTCTGTGGGCTGTACGTAGCTGCAGAAGACCTGCTTGCCAGTGTCGAGCACGAACTGCCTGACCTGGTTCTGATGGACATCCACCTCCAAGGGGTCATGGACGGCGTTGAAGCGGCATCCATCCTCTTCAAACGCTGGGCGGTTCCTGTAATCCTTCTGACGGCCTATACCGATGGCCCGACAATTGAGCGGGCCAAGCTGACCCACCCCTATGCCTATATCCTGAAACCCTACGATGAGCGTGAATTGCGTACGGCCATAGCCATTGGCCTGTACCGCTCGTCAATGGAGAAGCGTCTGCGATCAAGCGAGGAGCGGTACCGTGCCCTGTTTGACGAGGCGCTGGCCGCCATATTCCTGGTGGATTCCGAAGGGGCTCTGGTGCAGGGCAACAATGCCTATCGTCAGCTTGCGGGCTCCATTGTACATATAGATGGGATCATAACCGATTCCGGTATCCGAGAAGCCTTCAAGCAGGCGCTGGAAGCAGGGCAGTCTGCCGGTCCGGCCGAGATAGCCTTCGCCCGGGAAGATGGCGCGACGTGCTGGGTTCTCATCAGTGCTACCCCTTTCCCTTTGAACGATGGCAAGGCAGCATACCAGTACCATGCCATAGATGTGACGGAACGCAAGGCTCTGTCCGACCAGCTTGCACAATCACAGAAAATGGAAGCCCTCGGACGCCTTGCCGGGGGTGTTGCCCATGACTTCAACAACATTATTACGGCCATCATGGGGTATTCGCGACTGCTCAGGATGGATGAGACCGCCGGACTTGAAGACAAGGCAGAGTTGATCGGAATAGAAGAGGCAGCCAAGCGGGCAGCCAATCTTGCCAGACAGCTGCTGGTATTTTCCCGCGGCGAATCATCTGTCCCAACGGTATTTTCAGTAACTGACCTCATCCGCGAACTGTCGCGTATGATCGAGCGGTTGATCAGCCAGGATGTAAACATCCGGATGCGCCTTGATGACGAGCCATGCAGGGTACGGGCAGATAGATCGAAGCTGGAGCAAGTTGTTGTCAATCTTGTTGTCAATGCCCGGGATGCCATGCCCACTGGCGGCCGGATTACCATTTCAACAGGATCCGCCGTGCTTGCCCATGAGGAGCGCGGCATCTTTGGCCTCATTCCTCCCGGGCGCTGGTCGTATATAACCATTGCCGACGAAGGTGAGGGCATCGATCCCCGGATAATCCCGAGGATCTTCGAGCCATTTTTTACCACCAAGGCGGCAGGAGTTGGTACCGGACTGGGCCTGTCTACGGTAGCTGGTATTGTACGTCAGGCGGAGGGGCACTTGACCCTGCAGTCGGTAGTACACAGTGGGACACGCTTCACTGTCTATCTGCCGTGGGTTGAGGGCGAGGTTACCACATTGACGACCTCGTCGGAGCTTGATGGCCAGTCCGGCGGTGTACGGACAAGGGAATCGGGACGGGGTGAAACGGTTTTGCTGGTCGAGGATGATGATTCCGTGCGTGCCATCATTGAAACGGTGCTGGATAGGTCGGGTTACCGTGTTGTGGCTACGGATAACCCAGGTACAGCCCTGTTGCTGGCTGAGAGGTCGGAGCAGGTTCCTGATATTCTGGTGAGCGATGTCCTGATGCCTCTCATGCGCGGCCCGGAGTTGGCCACGAGGTTGCGTGCCATCCTGCCAAGCCTGCCTGTGCTGCTTCTGTCGGCAGATGCCAGCGAACTGCAACTGCAGGGTGCGGATCTGGGCTCGGGATATCTGCAACTGGCAAAGCCCTTCAAGGAATCTGATCTGCTTGGGTCGGTACGGACCCTTCTGGACCAGCAGTGCTGACTCCCAGAATGGTTTCGTAGAGTTTTACTTCTACCGCAGCGGCAGCCGGGCTTGCAAAACCTCTGTCAGAGCGTTCAAGCCCCGGTTCCGTGCGTCCTATCAACGTCGCTGGCCTATCCGACAAGGTCGCAATGCTGTCACCCAGGTAGATGGCTTCACGCACATCATGGGTTACCACGATGGCTGTCCTGCCATCACGTTGCCTCAGATCAAGGAAGAGGTCCATGACGCTTATCCTGGTTTTCAGATCCAGTGAGGAGAAAGGTTCATCCAGGAGAAGGACCTCGGAGGGGAAGGCAAAAGCCCTGGCCAGGGCAACCCGGCGACGCATACCCCCCGACAATTGATCGGGGAAGCGATTGGCGGAATCAGCCAGGCCAACTGCCTCGAGAGCGTGAAGCGCTGCTTTTGTCCTTTTCGGCTTGTCCATGAAAGTACGCAGCACAAACTCTACATTGGCAACCGCGCTCATCCAGGGCATCAGACGGTCTTCCTGAAACACATAGGCAGCCCCTGACTTTCCAAAGCCCTTCAGGGATCCGGAATAATCATGATCAAGACCAGCCAGAATATTCAGAATGCTTGTCTTTCCACAGCCGGACGGGCCAAGTATGGCCGTGACACTGCCGGTATGGAAGTCCAGCGACAGCTTGTCTATGACCGGATGGAAACCGTAGGCCTTGCTCAGACCGGCTACTGCGTAGGCCATGGGAACCTCTTGATCAGCAGATCGAACAGTGCGTCACCGGCGGCGCACAACAGGATTCCGGCCAAAGCCCAGGCAAAAACCTCGGCTGTTTCAAGCACAAGCCGGGCTTCCTGCATGCCGGTTCCTATGGCTCTTGCTGGCTGGCTGAGTACCTCGCCGGCTATGACAACCTTCCAGGAAAGACCCAGGGCAGAACGGGCAGCAGCCAGGACATGAGGCATGGCAGAAGGGATGAGGATTGATCGTGCTATATCCATCGGTGATGCGCCAAAGGAATGAGCCATTTCAACCAGGCGGCGATCTACCGATCTGACTCCTGCGGCCACGTGTTCACTTACCACCGGAAAGGACATGACCACAGCCGAGAATACCGGCACAACCCCGGCAGGAAACCAGATCATGGCCAGCAGGATTATGGCGAGCATGGGGGTGGCCCTCAGCACCGTCATCGGAGGTGATAGCATCGATCTGAACCGCACGGAAATGCCGGAGAAGAATCCGGCAGCCGAGCCTGCGAGCATGGCTACGAGGAAGGCCAGGAGGCTTCTCGTGGCGGTTGCGCCTACAGCTTCGATGAAGCGCGAGGTACCAAGCAAGCTGGTGAATATGGCTAGTACCCGTTCTGGCGCGGGCAGGATTATATCCTTGCCCATGCCAAGGGCTCCCAGCTTCCACAGGGCTATCAGGATTGCAGCCGACAGAAGGGCGTCTGCCCTGAAGCCGGTAGAGGATTTCAGTTTAGCGGCTCTGGCCGAAGTCGGCATAGAAGCTTTCTGCAGGAAGTTTCCCGCCAACCGAGACAGGGGCTGATGCCAGGAATACGTTCAGCAAGCCTTCTACCATGGGGCGTGAGGCAGGGGCATCAAGGAACACATAGTTGGACTGCGGTATGGCCTTTGCCGCTATGGCGGCTTTCAGGCCGATCTCGAATTTTTCGGCAAGGACACCTGCCTCCTGGGGATTTGCCAGCATCCTGGTGATGGAGTCACGATAGGCAGCCATCAAGGCCTGTACTGTTGCCGGACGCTGGTCAGCCGTGTCGACCTTTACCACGAAGGCCGTCATGGGGTAATCAGCAAGACCGGTGGCCTCCTGCCAGAGCTGCCCCAGGGAAAAGGCTTCACGGGCTTCCGGGTTGCCAGCCAGTATCATGGTCGCAAAGGGTTCGGGCACCACGGCAAGGTTTATCCTGCCGGCTATCATGCTGGCCGCGATTTCAGGTATGGGCAGATTGAAAACCAGTGTGGGCGCTGCTTCCCCTGTGAGCTTGCTGTGCTCAAGGATGGCACGCAGCAGGAACTCCGGGGTAGATGCCTGCCCCGCCACATGAACCGATCGTTGGCTCAGGTCGGTTATGCCAACTATGGTAGGATCCGTGGTTATGACCTTGATCATACCGTTACCGACAACAGCGGCCAAGCGGTAGTCTATCCCTGAATTGTAAAGTTTTGCTGCCAGGTTCACCGGCAGCACTGCTGCATCCAGCTCTCCAGAGAGGAGTTTGGACGCAATCGCATCTGCCGATCCAACCAGTTCCACGCTTACGGTATCTCCGCCGGGGAGAACAGGCGGAGTTTCAAGCAGATGCACAAGACCAATTCCGCTGGGTCCTTTTATGGCTCCAAGCCTGAGAACTGCGGGCAGGGGCGAGGCTTGTACCTCTGTCTGGCCTGTGGCCATAACGGGCTGGAATGCTGTAAGGATCAGGCAGAATACAAAGATCAATCGTTTCACGGAACAACCTTTCAGGGTTTTTGCAAACCTCGTTTCAATCTATACTAATATATCGAATAGCGTCTGTCGTGGCAATACTGTCACATATACTATATAGTATATGCCATGCGTTGTGATGCCTGTGGTGCCGGCGACTCCTTGTTCGTCATGGTAAGTGGAATTTCCCGGACCGAGACCCGGTTGTGCCGGGCTTGTGCCATTGAACAGGGCTATCTGGCCGATGATGGTGAATCGACGCTGCCACAGCTGGATTTCATTCTTGGCCAGACGGACGCGCCAGGCGACGCCGGAAACTCATGCCCCGACTGCGGCATGGGATCCGAAGAGCTGGTGGGATCCGGTCGCCTCGGTTGCCCGGGCTGTATCCAGTACTTCAGGCGTCCATACCTACTGTCCAGAAAGCGCAGGGGCCTGGCTGTGGGGTATGCAGGCAAAGTTCCCCGTGATTTTGCAGGCCTGGCGTCGGGGCAGGGTGCTGTTCCCGTGAAGGGAACCCTGGAGAGTTCCCGGTTGCTGGCGGACATAGAGTCAGCTGTCCTGGCCGAGGATTTCGAGAAGGCAGCCTTCCTCAGGGACCGTCTTGGCACGGTCAGCACCGGCAGTAGCAACAATTGTGGTTGCAGCAGCAATAGCAGCAACAGCAACAGTAATGGAAACTCCGGCAATGGTGCTTGACGGTCCTGTATTGCACCGGGCAGGTTTGGGTCCCCATGCCGATTTTGACGTCGTTGTCCGTTCACGGGTAAGCTTGAATCGCAATCTCAAGGATACGCCTTTCCCTTGGCGTCTGGATACCGAGCGTCTTGCAGCCCTGGGGGTCCGGATAGCCGGGGCTCTTGAAGTTTCGGGCTTCAGGGTAACAAACATAGGCTCGCTGGATGGAGACTTGCGGTCGGCCCTTGCGGACCGGGAATTGTATCCACGGCCCTATCTGATGGATGAAACCAGGATAGCC
>JAVEXH010000049.1:0-11106 GCA_034004175.1 Spirochaetia bacterium | reverse complement strand
TGGTGTGCATAATCATCCATGATGAGCACCCCATTCGCTTCTCCAATGATCTCCGACCGACGCCGTGAACCAGCAAAGGCACTCAGAGCCAAGGCAATGCCAGAATAATCTGCGGTAGTCAGGGACCGGCCAAGATCCTCGGCAAGGATCGAACACAAGGCAAGGGCGGCAGTTGCATCAAGGGCTAGATGCCGGCCTGGAAGACGCAGATGGAATGGCTCGGGAATCCCTGCCAATTCGAATCCAGCACTTTCACCGGACACGTGGTAATCCGAAATCCGGAACTTCCCGGTTGCCGAGAACCCATAAGGAACAATCCTGACATCGGATCTCAATCTGCCAAATCTTGCAACCAAGTCAGAGGCTCCAGAGTCATCAGCACAATAGACAAGAGCACCGCCTGCCGGCAAAAGTAAAATATATTCCAGGAAGGCAGCCATGATGGACTGCAGATCAGGGTAGTAGTCCTGATGATCCGGTTCTATGCTGGTAAGAACGATACGCCGCGGCGAGAAGGATAAAAAATGCCTGCGGTATTCACAGGTTTCAGCTATGAACAGTTTGTTGCCAAGAACCAGAGTAGAACGGTCACCGAAATCGGCAACTGCACTACCGGCAAGAATGGTAGCAGGAAAACCACAGGCCCGGGCAACGATGCCGGCAAGAGCTGTCGTCGTAGTCTTGCCATGAACTCCACAAATCCCTGATGAATCCATAGTTCTTGAAAGACCGCCAAGTGCCTCGGGATATGTGGCAAGGGGTATACCTGAATCCTTTGCTTTCAGCAGTTCCGGGTGCTGGTCAGGACGATAGGCCGCCGAATGGATGACCAGGTCTGTTGTGGATTTGACATTTTCCTGATCAAACTCAGTTACCGGAATGCCAAGGGCAGCAAGAATCCGATCAGTATAGAATGCATCGGGGACATCAGAACCGCTGACGATCGCTCCGGCGGCGCAAAGAATTTCTGCAAGGGCGCACATCCCGGTTCCTTTGGCTCCAACCAGATGTATCCGGCGATTCTTCAAAGGATCTGGCAACATGAAAGAACTCATAGATCAATCCTAGCCTGAACGCTGACAGGAACGCTAGTCCCGGACTGAAAAATCCAGCTTGCCCACCCACGAAGCATCGGGGGCCAGCTGGACATGCCACGCCAAAAGAAGAGTACAACCCTGTACACAGGCATCTATATCGGGAAGTGGAGTACTATCCAGGATAGTCGCTGAGTTGAGGTTGAAAGGAACAGTGGATTTCAGTTCAAGAGTCTGTACCGTATTGTTGCCATTGAGTATCAGGTGTGAAATCCTTCCATGATCGGTGCCATCAAGAGCATAAAAAACATCTGTATCCACAGGGGTACCGTCTGTGGTGATTCCGTCAAGTTCTCCAGGAAGAATCGAGAAATTCAGTTCGATGCCCAACCAGAAATCTATTGCATGCTCTGAAGGGTTCAGAAGATCATACGCAACTTTGACATGTTTATTCTGGAACGTGTAACGTTTCCGTAAACCAAGTTGCCTGGGTGAAGCCCCGATGATCAAGGTTGCGTCACGGAAAAAACCGATGGAATCATGGCTGTCCTGACTCGGATCATTCTCATACCGTTGATCACCGAAGAGCGAGATATCTTCCTTCCATGGATGGAGTGCTGTTGCCGCTGCAGGCCGGTCGGCATAAATTCTGTCCAGAAACATCATCTTGCGTGATTCATGCCCTTCGGTGGTTGGCCAGAAAACATCGCACAAGTTCCTGCGCCATCGGATTGCATCCAGTTCAACAACCGCTCCCCCCTTGCTGTGGACATAGGCATTCAATTCAGATCCTTGGTATAGATATTCTTTATGCCCGTCAAAATCCATGTCTGCCCTGATTATACCCGGGCTGAATGTTTCCTTTGTCCTGGTCGTCTGCTCCGCATCGATCAAGGACTGGTATGCTGCTTGTCGTATTGAAGGAATACGGATACCGCCACGCTTGGTGATCCAGAAAGCATCCCCGCATTGACTCTTCCACAGATCTTCCACAGCGGTTTTCTTGCGGGATTTATCACCTCTGAGTTGCCCTATCAGCAAGTGGACATAATACATCCGGGTATACAAAGCCGAACTGGCCGCATAGCGAAGCAGGGCATTCCTGATGCTCCCGACGGTACTGTGGCTATGGGATTCACTGCTCTGTATCAAGCGCTTCGAAGCTGTGCCAGGGAAGTACGCCTTTGCCCATTGCCTGTTGGTCTTCAGGTAGCGTGAAGGTGTTGTGGTTTCATATTCAAGAGCATTCTTCCGTAACCAGGTAAAGGTCCGCTCCATATATACATCAGGTGATTCAAGCCCTGAACTTTCCCACAAACTGCGGATGCTCTCTCCTGGCATCATGAGTATATGAAGAGGGCTTGATCGCAGTTGTTCCAGACCGGCTACGAAGCCAAGAGGCTCTCCAAAACTGGTTGAACAATCATGCACAGGCAATATGGTGGTGCATCGGCCTTGATCCTCGGTAATTATAGGCAAAAGTGAGAATTTGCTTTCAGGGATACTCTCGATGAACTGTTCTGCACTCAGAAAAGTGTAATCCATGCCACAGGTCTGGAGGGTCGACGAAAGCCAGGGTTCCCAGGCAAACTCGGTCAGCCAACACCCGCGGGGGCGTTTGCCAAAGGTCTTGCGTAGGTACGTTGTCAGCAGTTCAATCTGTCCGAGCCTGTCAGCACTGGGGATGAGCGGCATTATGGGTGCATAAAAGCCTCCACCGAGGAGTTCCACCTGCCTACGTGCTGTCATTTCCTCTAAAAGCATCAGATATTCAGGATGCCTGAATTCGAAACGTTTAAGAAGGGAACCTGAAAAATACAAAGTGGCCTGAATTTCGGGAAAACGGTTGAGCACCGATAGAAAAGGTCTATAGCAGGACTGGTATACTCCCTCGAATTCGGACTCGGAAAGCCCTTCTGGGAGATGATTGTATGCTCCGATGACCAGATACGTTTTTTGCATTCCCTGTAATCCTTGGCTATTGACTTGGAGTATACCTTGTTTTGTTGATGCCGGATAGACGAAATTGCCAAAACATGGAATATGCTCAGGCGATTTTCATCAGGAAAGCAGCCTCTATCCCCGTAAAGGTCAAGGCTATGAGGCCAGCACTCATGAACCGCACAGGGCTTCCCCTGAAGGCTTCCGGCACGGGTTCCAGATCGAGCCGTTCAACTATATCATCCAGAAGAACTACTGCAGCCAGGTACCCCAGAGTTGCCGAAAGACCACCAAGGAGAAGCAATATGGGAGAACCAACAACACGGGCCGTGGACATTGCAACAGCATACAAGACCAGGGAAATCGGCAAAATGCTATCTGGAGAACCTGCCAGAGGAACTCCGCCTTTCCCCGTGAGCCTTGCCAGGAAATTCAGGACAGCATGCAATCCAAAAAGCATTACGGCAAACAAGACTGGCATCAAAGTTTCCAGTCCAAGAGGTGTAAGAACGAGTCGGAAGATCAGGCCAGTGACCAGTGTAGAAAGTACCGAAATGACAATGATCCTGACAGCATTCTGCAGGTTTCGGTATCTGTCCACATTCTTGTACTCTGAAAGACCCCATTCCAGAAGCAGGTTCCCACCAAATACCAGATAGAAAGCCAATCCGACTTCGCTCACACCGTGCTCCTTTTCAAGATCCTGGCGGTGGTCCTGCCAATGGCAATAATCAAGGCCAGCAGAATGAAAGCACCCGATGGTTGGGCAAAGAATGCCAAGATGGTTCTCGATTGCTCCGCCGGTACCAGGGAAATCATGACACTTCCTGTGGTGACAAGTTCGCGGAGAAGACCGATGGCAGCAATGGTTGCAGCAAAACCCAAACCATGGGCCAATTGTTCCAGTCCACGATCACGATCAATTATAGAACCGGCAATTCCGGCAGCCTGATAGACAGGTGCAGAAAAACAGGCCATATAAACAACCGGGAAAAATCTTTCGTACAAAAAGGGATTCGCTACTCTGACCAGTGAGGCAAAAAGTGAAACCCCTATGGTTGCAAATAGTATCGAGGCTATGAAAATGACTGACTTGTTGAAGAATGATGGCAGATACGTGGCAGATATGAAAGCAATGGTATAGGCAACCAAAAAACCGCCTGCAGCCATCAGTCCACCCGCGGTATTGGTGACCATGATATAGAAAGGGACAAGGCCTGTCAGCAGCGGCAGGAACGGGCTGTAGCGCTCTGCATCATTGCCCAATTGTGGCCTCCTTCCTTGATCGCTCTTGCATTGCGATTGTTTGTATGCTGGCCATGATGGCTTCTTTTATCTGTGGATCAAGGGCTGAACTGTCATCCAGAGGCTCACCGGCAAACTCCATCATAACTCTGGATATCCTTGCCGAATGAGGCGAAGCAGGCCCGATACCCAGATCAGCATAAGCCCGGGGGCGACCATCTTCCTGAAGGGCTATTGCATATCGGTAATCACCACCGAACAGTCTCAAGGTAAACACATAGACAGCATCATCTTCTGATACTATCCTACCCAGAACCATACCATCCCTGAGGAATTCCCATTGGTGTCTCGAGGATTTCAATTCCATGAGATCGGCAGCAGAAGCAATGATTGCCCGCTCCACTGCCTTGGTGCTGATATGCGAGACGAAGCCGGACAGCACCAACAGGAGAACCATGGCACCAGACAGGATCATATGTGGTTTGTCAAACTTGAATGTAGTCATAATCCTGCTGCTTTCATGGATGACTTCATCCGGGGCATGAATGTTCTTTCTACAGTAGGCACCAGAATGTTCATTATCAGGATTGCATACACGATGCCTTCGGACTGGGCACCCCAGCGTCTGAATACGAAAGCCAGAATACCGATACCACTACCATACAAACCGGCAAGACGGTGGTCGACTGGTGAAGTAACCGGATCGGTAGCCATGTAAAAAGTAGCCAGCATGAAACCACCACTGCTCAGGGCAAACAACAAATCTCCTCCAAACAATACTTCACCTGGCAGTCCAGTACCGAATACCCGGTTGAGAAGCGAAAAAGCAACTATCATTCCCAGGGGTATTTCCAGTTTGATCAACCTGAAAGCCAGTAGCACTATGGATCCGAACAAAACTGCAAGCAACGCACTCTCACCGAGAGTGCCAGGTTTCAGGCCGATGATGAGGTCGATATATCCTTCTGGCAATCGTGATCCAAGATGGGAGAAAATGGAATCGTTGAGGAAGCCGGTCACCGTGATGTCTATGCTGGACAATGGATAACCACTATTCCGGAAAGCATCCATTACCCGGGATGTTTCGACACCTGTGTAATTCCTGGCTATGTCCATAGGAGTGACAGCGCTCAGACCGTCAATAGTCGACATGCCGGCAGGCACCATGAATTGCCGCATGGCGTTTGGCCAGTTGGCATAGGCAAAAGCTATGCCTCCGAGGGCAGGATTCATCCAGTTGGATCCCAGCCCGCCAAATATTGTCTTGATACCGAGGATGGCAAATAGCGATGCTGAGACCGGAATATACAGGGGAACACCAGGAGGAAGGGCGCAGGCTATCAGCAGGCCTGTCAGAACCGCACTGCCATCAGAAAATGAAAGCCTTTTGATGGCCACAGCCGCCAGAGTTTCTGCAAATACAACACCTAGCAAGGATGCAAGCCATACCGTCACTGCCGGCATTCCATACAACAAGACAGAGACCAAAACTATTGGCAGGAGTGTTGCCGAGCAACTCCAGGCAGCTTTGGACGTTGTATGCCAATCATGTATATGCGGTGCAGCCGTGTTCATCCCGGGAATTCTTTTCATTTTGTTTCATCTTTCAGACAAACGGATTTGAACCGTTCTACGAGCGGAATCCTTGACCAGCACGTATACGCACAGGCTCCACAGAAGGTACACCGCCCAAGTCCTGCAGAGAAAGCATCTTCTATCCTGCCGGCCAGAATCAGCTTGTTGAGCAGATACGGATCAAGCCCTTCTGGACAGGCCTTCAAACAGTTTCCACACCGGTTGCAGGGACGTTCGGGGGCTGGTTTTGTCTCATGCCTGGTCAAGGCCAGCACGGATCTGGTTGACCTGGTGAGCGGCACATCAAGATCTGCCGCTGCCACTCCGCGGTATGGATCATTGATGCATATCCGGTCAGGTTGCCCTGAAAAACCTCCACATTCCTCGATCAGATCACCGATAGTGGTACCAATCCTTGCCTTGAGTATAGCCGGGGCTTTCATGGCACCTCCACCTATATAAACATATTGCTCTATATGAGGTTTGTTTGAAACGATGGCATCATGCAATACCACCAAGGTGCTGGGTTCCAGAATACAAAGTGAGGAATCATCCTTGAGGCCAATAGCAACGGCTATTTGCTGTGGCATGTCCTGCGGGAACCGCCTCCTGAACCGCTCGACAGAAATTTCAAGTTCTGTCTGGCCAGCGGCCGAAAGGATCAGCTGGATCTGGTCTTTCGGAAAATCCGTATCGACCATGAACACGATTCTGTCAGGTTTGACCATTCTGGCTGCAATGGCGCAGGCATCCACTACATCGTTGACACGACGGAGTAGTATCTCTTCCTCCACTCTGCGATATTGATCCATCTCGAGGGCATTGACTGCAATTATTACCCTATCCTTCTTGCTGCAGTCGGAGATTATCTGGTGAAGGGGTTCACCGGTGGAAACCCGCATCAAGCCTTTATCCTGGATGATGTGTGAAATGTCGGTCTTATTGAGGGAACGCCAAAGATACCTCTCCGGTCGTTTCCCAAGAACACTGAAAGAACCTTCCAGTGAAATGACTATGGATGTTGTTTCATAGCCACCAGTAGTTGCCGTCTTTCCTATCCTTCGGACAATACCCGGGATGGGTGAATGTACATGGGACGAATTCCTGCCGGTACCACGGGCAATCAATTGTCCCTCTTTGACTTCCTGGCCTTCCGAGACGACAGGCTTGGCTTCAATGGAAAACAGGTTTTCACGCAACAGAAGCAATGCATTCATGGGCAGGAACGCATTTTCTATGGGTTCTGATTGATAATGGATTCTCGGTACCGTGGATACCCCACCCCGTTTGAAACCTCTGACGCTGGTCATGCTACCTGCCTGTTTAAATACGAAGTTATGATTCTCCGCCGTGATCGGCCAATCTTCTGCAATCCAAGTACACAGAAGGGAACCAAGGCCATTATATAGAAAACAACCCCCTGTGAATCAAGCTCTGCAGTACTGTTCCGTGGAAGGTCAGTGCTCTTAACCACATATGGTGTACCACCCTTGGTATGATCGAGGAGACGCTTCAATTCCCGGTCATGTTCACTGGAAATGTTGAAACCATCAGTGCGAGTATCCTTGTCAACGTCACCCCGGACGATCCTGTTGTTCAGCACCTCAAACCTGAAAGGTCGCGTATAGCTGTCTGCCATCCAGCGTGCATCACCAAGCCGGCCCCAGGTTAGGGCCTCCTGGTAGATCGTGTGTGACCGGAGCATGTTTGCATAGTCCGAGGTAGCTGATTGCTTAAATGGATCTGTATTGAAAACAAGATGGTAAGCCGATTGATCCCCCCCACGGAAGGGGATACTAACGACAATGATCATCATGAGCAGCAATGGCAGAATGGACCACAAGCCAAGTCTGGCACCCTTGATTCTGAGGGTGTCGTCGAGTATCAACCTGAAAGTTGGTTTCTGATGCATTTTCCCCGTTTCGAGAACACCTGAAATCGACTCCCTGTTTATTGTCAATACAACAAGCGTCAGCACTGCGACCGCAACCGGAAACCACAGCCAGGTATCCAGGAATAGTAGAAAGAACATGGAAACCAGAAACGGAGCTAGGTTGGCAAGTAATCCGCGGATTTCCCTCTTGTCAAAATGATGCTTTCGCCCACCAGCCAGGATGCTCATTCCCAGGATTGCCGAAATTCCTTGCCCGACAACCATTAGAGCGGCAGCAGCCAGACTATGGATGAAGGCAAGCGGGAGCCAGGCAGCAATCAGTAGACCGTGGAAGCGCCTGTCCTTTACCGGCCGGGTCGCCAGAAGCCACAGGATCCATATCGCCCAAATTATCCACAGGAAACGGAAACCCGGTGGAGCTGGTTGTGCATCCCAAGCCCAAGCACTGTCGATTCCGGTAAAAGCATTCTGAATCATGGAGTATACAGATTCTGAATCCACAGGAATATACCAGATCCGCCACGGTTCTTCGGACCTGAAGGTGGAAAAGGAAGAAACGAGCAATGAAGTAAGAGGCGTGCTGCGAGGGTCGTCGACCTTTATCCTTGTAACTACTTCCGTAAGAGTCAGATGCTTCAGGCGCACAAAATCTGTCATTGGAATCATCACAGTGTCTTCGGTGATAATTGTGCCTATGCCATTTCTGTCCAGAGAATCTGCTATTTGGCGGGATGGTACATTTTCAGGAAAGGCAATTGCAACCAAGTCATCTTTGCCAAACGCACGCCGGAATGAATCCTGACTGCAAGCACCAAGGAGTATCAGCGTGGCAATAATGACCGGAATACATGCGGTGCATACCCATTTTGAATGGGTCAGGTTTCCTGCTGCCATCGTACCCTACAAAGTGCAAACCGCCAGAGCGATGACAAACCCTATCAGGCTGCCAACCACTACTTGCGGAAATGTATGGCCATGCACTTCTTTGACAGGTTTGAACGGAAACCTGAGTCTCCTTGATGTCTTGGCTCCAAGCATATTGATTGCCCGGGCCTGAAGACCAGCTGCACGTCGTACACCAACGGCATCCCGGATCACAACCAAGGTAAAGAACAAAGACAGAACAAAGACATCCGAATTGATACCGCTGGTGAATCCGATGGCAGTGCTGATGGCAATGACCAGGGCACTATGACTTGATGGCATCCCACCGGTACGCCACATCAAGGTAGCGAGTATTTCCCTGAATCCAGCCCTCTGATGGTGAAACAGGGCAATTACGGCTTTTGCGAACTGGGCGATGAACAGACTCATTACGGCTGAGAGGAAAACGGGATTCCTTAACAGGATTGTCAAACCGACCTCATAGCCACTATTCATTACAGGAATTTCCTGTAAAAGCTGCCCTCTTGTCAAGCCCGAAAGCCAGTCTGAAGGCCATATATGTCAAAACATCGCCATCAGCATTGACCGAGCCTCGCCGTGGCTATAGGATAGCGGCACATGAGCGTTTTTGATAGATTCCAGGCTGGACCTGATGACCACGGCCGTCGGGTAGACCGGATAATTCGTAGATTGTATCCGGGATTGCCGCTGTCCTTGCTGTACCGCATGTTCAGGACCGGTTCTGTTCGACTTTCAGGCAAGAAGGCAAAAGGCGCGGATCTGGTTCATTCCGGTGATGAAATACTAGTAAAACACGCTCAGGGCATGTCTTCAGTACATGGGGCAGCAGATGATGAAGCACTTCCAAAGCCGGATCAAGTTAGAAAAGCATACCAGCTTTTTGAATCCCTGATACTGATCAGTACTCCGGATCTGATCTTCATCAATAAACCAAAGGGCCTGCTTACTCATGGGCCTGAAGGTATCGATGAACTCACAACAGCCTACTATTCGGATAAACCCTCTGTGTCCCTCTCCTTCCGGCCGGCACCCCTGCATCGGTTGGATCGCAATACGAGTGGTGTACTGGTTATTTCTGCAAGTATAGGCGGAGCCCAGGCATTCAGCGCCGCCATGAAATCCGGTGCAATAGGCAAAATATATCTGGCACTGCTGGATGGCAGGCTTGAAAAAGAACTTCATATGAAAGACCGGCTGGTCCGTAACAGAGTGGATAGGACAAGTGCTGTTGTTGTCTCTGATGCTGGTGCTCTTGCCGAAACCTGGTTGACTCCAGTGATAGTCGGTGCAAGGCATACACTGGTGGCGGTCAGGATCTCGACCGGACTGACCCACCAGATCAGGGTTCAGTGCGCATCTCATGGCTTTCCTTTGTCAGGTGACAGAAAATATGCAGGCAGCTCACTCCGGGGAGGATATCTGCTGCACTGTGCTGAACTGTCGTTTCCTCCCACAATTGGTGTAGAAGCTCCGATGATGGTAACAGCACCCCTTCCCCAGGCATTTAAAATGACTTTGGAGAGCATCTTCGACCCTGCATCACTTGATTCCAAAGCCTTACGGCGGTACTTTTAACCAGACAAGGAGGTTCCGATGGCAGAAAGGAACGTGACGCCGATCAGGGGTCCGCTCAAGCTTGGAACAATCATACTGGGTGTTGTCGTGATAGCCATTATTGGTGTATTTGCGACAAGCTTTTTCGTGGTCGACCAGACCGAAGAAGCAGTACTACTTACCCTCGGCCGCTATACCAAGACAGTTGGTGCAGGGCTGCATTTCAAGTTTCCCCTGGGTATCCAGCAGAACTACAATGTGAAGACCAAAGTAGTTCAGACAGAACAGTTCGGATTCCGTACCGCACAGGCAGGGGTTCAGGCCCGTTACGAAGAACAGAGTTATCCGGAAGAATCCACTATGCTGACCGGAGATCTTAATATCGTTGATGTGGAATGGATCATCCAGTACCGCATCAAGGATCCAAAAGCATGGCTGTTCAATATGGATGACCGACCGAAAACAATACGTGACATTAGCCAGTCGACCATAAACATGCTGGTAGGTGACCGCACCATACTGGATGTCATTGGTCCACAGCGAACCTTGATAGAGGAAGCTGGAACTCAGTTGATGAACGAAACCTTGAATGGTTACGGTCTTGGAGTCGAAATCATAGCAGTACGACTTCAGAACATAGTCCCACCTACAGGTGTACAAGCTGCATTCGAAGACGTGAACATGGCTCAGCAGGACATGAACCGTCTCATAAATGAAGGCAAGGAAGCTTACAACAAGGAAATTCCCCGTGCCAGGGGCGAAGCCGATCAGGTGGTGCAGATAGCCCGGGGATATGCTTCCGAACGGGTGAACCGCGCCAATGGTGATGTGGCAAGATTCGTATCAGTCTACGATGAATACCGCAAGGCTCCGGATGTTACCAGGGATCGCTTGTATTACGAGATGATGGAAGCGATTTTTGCCCAGGAAGCCGGTACCGACCTTATAGACCGTGAA
>JAVEXH010000501.1:0-2503 GCA_034004175.1 Spirochaetia bacterium | reverse complement strand
TGCCGGTAACCAGCCCCACCCTTCCTGAAGGAAGCCGAAACCAGGATAAGCGCCGTGACAAGAAAGAATCCGGAGACCAGCTTCACCTGACCTGAAAAGTCGATGCGGTCAATCAGAAGCCCTACAACTGCAGTACAGAAGGTGGCAGCCAGGGCGGGTAGCACAATGGCGAGGTTCTCTGCGTCAGCCTCTCCCGAGCGACGACGGACGAAGCGCAGACACGAGACTAGTATGCCCACAATCCGCTTGCGGAAGACCACCAGAACGGAGAATAGGGTTGCTACATGCAGGATTACGTCAAAAAGACCGGGGACCTCGGACAGTCCCATGAGTTCCTTGAAAACCAGGAGGTGTCCGCTGGACGAAATGGGAAGGAACTCCGAAATCCCCTGGAAAACACCAAGTAGCAAAGCCTGGAAAATGCTCATCGCCAACCTCCGATTTCATCGCATGCAAGGCCGCGAACTATACCACGCGCACGTGGAAGCTTCAATAATCGACCATTCCAGCATCATTTCCACTGCCCGCCAGCCCCTTGAAAATTATCTAGCATCCTACTAATGTATTGGCGACGTTTGGGCGCGCCCGGGACGGATGCTTCCGGCAGGCGCAATCCTGGCCCACAATAGCAGATCCGGGCCTGCCCTCCTGTCAAACAACCTGTACATTGCGAGGAAGGCTACCATGAACATCGAGAAAGATCGTGTCGTTTCGATAGATTACGAACTCAAGGATTCAGAAGGCAAGATCATCGACCGCTCCGAAGGCGATCCGCTTACCTACCTGCACGGCAACGACAACCTGATACCCGGACTCGAGCGTGAGCTTGAAGGCAAGAAAGCCGGCGACAGCCTGTCCGTTACCGTGGCCCCGGCAGACGGGTACGGCGAGCGCGACGATGAGCTGATTTTTGCCGTCTCCAAGTCGGATTTCGCCGAGCCGGACAAGATTGAAGTCGGCATGCAGTTCCAGGCTCACCAGGAAGGCAGCGTTAACATCGTAACCGTTGTAGGTGTCACCGACGACGAGGTAAAGGTCGACGCCAACCACCCCCTGGCAGGCAAGACCCTGCACTTTGATGTAAACGTCAAGGAAGTCCGTGAGGCCAGCGCCGAAGAACTGGAGCATGGCCATGTACATGCCGCCAGCGGCTGTGACTGCGGTGAAGGCTGTGGCGACGACTGTGAATGCGGCGATGGCTGCGGCGATGACGAAGGCTGCGGTTGCGGCGGCGGCGGTTGCAACTAAACCGATCCTTCAGCCTGAGGCATATTGTTTCTCTACTGAAACCAGCGGACGTCACCATCATAGTGGCGTCCGCTTTGGCTTTTGCCCTGAGTGCGCTTGCCATCTACGGTGGACCGGCTCCTGCCAGCCTGGTGGTGTCTTCCGGCAACGATGAATGGATCTACCCGCTCTCGGAAGAGCGGACCATAGAGGTTCAAGGACCTATTGGCATTACCATGGTACACATAAAAGACGGGCAAGCCCGCATCATTTCTTCACCATGCAACAACCAGCTCTGCGTAGCCTCACACCCCATAGCACAGACCGGCGACTGGTCTGCCTGCCTGCCCAACGGAATTTTCATACGCGCCGAGGGCACCTATGAGGATAGCGATGTCGATGCCGTTGTCCGCTGACGATCCAGCCTCAGCTGCGGCCAATCCAGCCTCAGCTGCAGGCAGCCCGGTTACACCGATCGGAAGCACGGCCGACCCCGTTTCCCACGGTGACAGGGTCCGGCGGCTGACAGCCTTCCTGGCAGCCCTGGCTTTCTTCCTGTCCACAGTGGAGTATATGTTGCCCCGGCCGGTACCCTTCATGCGTCTGGGCCTTGCCAACCTGCCGCTGCTCTTTGCGGTAGACCTCCTGCCCTTCGGCCCGTACCTGGTACTGGCCCTGGTGAAGGTAATCGGCATGAGCCTGCTTACCGGGTCGCTGTTCTCTTACATAGCCCTGTTCTCCCTGGCCGGAACCCTGGCCAGCGCCCTGGTCATGCGCATACTCCGGAAAATCATCGGACCCCTGTACCTTTCCTACCTTGGACTCTGTGTAGCCGGTGCCATGGCCTCCAATCTTGTTCAGGTGGCCTTGGCCAGGGTATTCGTCTTTGGCCCCAGCGCCCGGCTCATGCTGCCCGCCTTCCTGGGGCTTGGTCTGGTTTCAGGTATTGCCCTCGGGCTTTTTGCCCAGGCCTTTGCGGCCAGGTCAAGCTGGTATACCAAAGTCATGGATGAGATGCATGACAAGAGCTGAACGTCGAACCAGGTGGGAGTCCAGCTTCTCGCCGAACCGGCTTGCCCTGGCCGGTGCGGCTCTGTCCCTGTCCCTTCTGCTCCAGCCGAGCCTCACCGGCAGGATCATCCTGCTGGTGTTTGCTGCCTTGGCCGCCATGATGTCCGGCCGCAAGCTGTCGCCCCTACTTACCGTAACCGTAATGGCAGGCATCATCGGCGCAAACCTGCTGGTTCCAATGGGCCGCAAACTGGTCGAACTCGGG
>JAVEXH010000500.1:0-2506 GCA_034004175.1 Spirochaetia bacterium | reverse complement strand
ATAGCCCTGGTTACCCTGGGACTGGCTGTGGCTTTCATGGCTGGCTATGAAGCAGTATGGCTTCTGCTGGCGGGGGCTGCCTTGCGAGCCGTTGGATCGGCCGTTCAGGGTCCAGCGGTGGGGGCGATTCTTCCCCAGATAGTGCCGGAGGATAAACTGATACGGGCCAACGGCCTGAATGGTACCATCCAGTCAGCAATCATGCTGGTTTCGCCTTTGCTCAGCGGTGCCCTCCTCACGCTTGCCTCCCTGCAGTTGATCTTCTTCATCGATGTGATCACCGCCGGCCTGGCCATTTCTGTGCTTCTCGTGCTCAGGGTTGCTACCCATGCCAAGGCTGCCGCAAAACAGGAGGCTGGTTACTTCACCGATATGATGGAAGGCTTCCGCTACATCCGGGATCACCGTTACCTGGTGTCATACTTTGCCTATGTCGGCTTCTTCCTGTTCCTGATAAGCCCTGCGGCCTTTTTAACACCCCTACAGGTAGCCCGGAGCTTCGGTGAGGATGTCTGGCGGCTTTCTGCCATAGAGATGGTCTTTTCACTTGGCATGATGGCCGGTGGCATCCTGATTTCTTCCTGGGGTGGCTTCAGGAACCGCATGCATACCATGATCGGATCAAATCTGGTCATGGCCTTCTGTGCCATAGCCCTGGCTCTGGTGCCAACCTTCTGGCTGTATCTTCTGGTGATGGCTGTTTTCGGCGTCTCCATGCCCCTATACAACACACCCTCGGCGGTCATCATACAGGAACATGTTGAACCTGATTTTCTTGGCCGGGTTTTCAGCGTACTGACCATGCTGTTTACCTCGATCATGCCCTTGGCCATGCTGCTCTTCGGACCGGTTGCGGATACCATTCCAATAGAATGGCTGTTGCTTGGAACCGGGGGAATAATGGTGGTACTTGGCAGCCTGGTGTTCCGCAACCGCAGGCTCATGGAAGCAGGCCTGCCCGTTGTCAGGGCAGAAGAGGCACCAGCATCCAGTCCAGCGGGCATCGATCAGTCCGGTGTAGCGGGCTAAGCGGTCACGTCGTTCAGCCACTTGCCGGTGATGACCCGCCATACGCCCAGTATGGCCTTTGTCGGCTCCTCCAGATTCAGCAGCAGGAAAACCTGCCAGGGTTGCAGTTTCAGGACAAAGGCACCCAGCAGGGCCAGGGGGACGCCTATGCCCCAGATGCCGAAAATATCGAAGAAGGCCCCGAACCTGGTGTCGCCGCCTGAGCGGCAGATACCCACAATTACATGCAGGTTGAAAATCTTGAACGGGAATACACCAGCCATCACCAGTATCATGATGGAAGCCTGCCTGAGGGGTTCTGGATCCATGACAAACAACAAGGGCAGGAGCAGGGTGGAAGGCACCATCAGAGCGCTCATGCATAGGCCATAAAGAGGGGACAGTATGGCAAAGCGCCGTGCCCAGTCACTGGCAACATCCACCTCGCCGGCACCTATCCGGCTGCCAATCATCACAGCCGCCGCGTTGGCAGTGCCCATGAAAAACACCATGGCCAACTGGTTTACCGTACTGGTGACATTGAAGGCAGCAATGGCTCCCGTGCCGATCCGGGCAAAGATGCCGTTGTAGGTGGTGATACCCACTGACCAGGCTATCTCGTTGATGATTACCGGCATGGCAATACCCAGGAACCGGGTTATGAAACCGCTACCCCAGGAAGTGAACTCCCTGAGGCTTCCAGCAATCGCCGTTTTCTGGACATAGGCACCGGCGATGATGATGACTGCCTCTATGATGCGTGAGACCACCGTTGCCACCGCTGCTCCATCAACCCCCATTGCAGGGGCACCGAAGGCACCGAAGATAAGCACATAGTTGAGCATGGCATTGACGGTGAGTGAGATGACCGTGGCCACCAAGGGAAGGCGGACCCGTTCTACCCCGCGCAGGGAGATTGAAAAGACAAAACTGATGGCCGCCAGGGGATAGCTTGGCGCAACAATGCGAAGATAGGATGCACCAAGACCGATCACCACCGGGTCCCTGGAATAGAAGCCGAGGATGGCCTTTGGTACCAGCAGTCCGCCGGCCATGAAGGCCAGTCCTGCAACCAGGCCGATTACCAGGGACAGGCCGGTGGTCCGGCGGATGCCGGCTACATCCCGCTTGCCCCAGTACTGGGCGGTGAACACACCGCCGCCAGTGGCTACCCCGAACAACATGAGGATCAGCAGGAACCAGATCTGGTTGGCCAATCCTACCGCGGCCAGCTCTGCTGTGCCCAGCCTGCCAACCATGATGGTATCCAGCATATTTACTCCGGAGACCACCAGGTTCTGCAGGGCTATGGGCAGGGCTATGCGTAAAAGATCGGAGTAGAAGCGCTGGCGTTCGGTAGGCAGGATCGTCATGGGTGTTTCGCCGTACCTTTCCCTGTGTTTGCCATGCTTTCATCCTTGTCTGCGGCGTTTTTTTCGCTGTATGACAGTATTTCTGCTTCCAGGGTACGGCGGTACTCAAGCAATTCCAGCAGCAC
>JAVEXH010000499.1:0-2509 GCA_034004175.1 Spirochaetia bacterium | reverse complement strand
GCTGGCTGGCGGACCCCGATGGCTTGGCGGCTGCGAGTGCCGAAGCCGCTCCTGACAAAAAGGAAAGCCTTGCTGAACGACTGGCAGACCTGAGTCCCCGGCACGGGGGTTCCTGCCCGGCCTGTGGCCAGATCCTTGGCTCCGCTGTCTTCAGGGCAGAACGGAAAACCTACCTGCGCTGTCCCGATTGTGGTCTGGTCAGGATGGTATTTTTCAAGCCGAAGAAGGAACACTATGATGACAAAGCGTATTTTTTCGAGGAGTACAAGGCCCAGTACGGCAGGACCTATGTAGAAGACATCCCGAACATACGGCAGGCTGGTTCGAGGCGTCTGAAAATCATAGAAGAGCTTCTGGGCGGCAGACCCGATGACGCATCCCTGCTGGATGTAGGGTGTGCATACGGAGCCTTTGTTGCCGAAGCCCAGGCCAGAGGCTGGTCACCGGTAGGCTCCGATCTTGCACCGGATGCGGTAGCGTATGTAGGGAAGACGTTTGGTGTACCTGCCTTCGTTTCGGATTTTTCCTTGCCTGGCGGTGATGGTCTGTATCCACGCAATCTGGACTGCCTCTCTATGTGGTATGTCATAGAGCATTTTGACGAATTGGGCCGTATCCTCCGCCGGGCCGCCTCTCTTGTCCGTCCAGGGGGTATTCTTGCCTTCTCGACACCATCCTGTGCCGGGATCTCGGCCCATGCCAGACCTGCCGAGTTCTGGGAACGATCACCTGATGACCATTTCACTGTCTGGGATCCCCGCAGTGTCGGGGGTATTCTCAAGCTCTTCGGTTTTACGGTACAACGGATCGTCGTGACCGGCCATCATCCCGAGCGGTTTCCTGGAGGCCCTACCCATAAGGGGTCCCTTGCCTATGGTGCAACCATGATGCTTTCAAAACTGCTGCGGCTGGGTGATACCTTCGAGTGCTATGCGGTCAGGGATGGAACCCTTCCTGCGGATCAGATTGCCGGTATCACGAAACGGGAGACTGCACAACTGGAGCGTTCATGAAAGCCATACTGATATTGGGTGCCGGGGTCATGCAGGGACCGGTGATACAACTTGCACGACAGAAGGGCTACCGCGTCTGTGTGGCCGACGGCAACGACAAAGCCGTGCATGCCAAGGATGCTGATGAGTTTGTCCATGTCGACCTCAAGGACAAGGAAGCCCTGGCCGCAGCTGCTGCCGGCCTGCCTGGTCTGGCAGGAGTGATGACAGCCGGAACAGATTTCTCTGCTTCTGTTGCCTGGGTGGCAGAAAAACTGGGCCTTCCTGGCATCCCCCATGAAACAGCCCTTGATGCCTCGGACAAGGCCCGTATGCGGACCCGGTTGGCTGCTGCCGGTGTTCCCGTTCCTTCTTTTGCGTATGGAACCATCGATGATGATCCGGAAAAGCTTGCCGCAGGCTTTGTTCCGGGAGGGTTGCCGGTCTATCCCGTCGTGGTCAAACCGGTGGACAACATGGGAGCACGGGGTTGCAGGCTGGTACGCAAAGCCTCTGAACTGGCAACAGCCTGGAAAGACGCGGTATCACACTCACGCAGCGGAAGAGCCATCATAGAGGAATATCTCGATGGGCCTGAATTCAGCCTGGATGCCATTGTCCATAGTGGCACCATACACATCCGCGGCATTGCAGACCGCCACATCCATTTCGAGCCGTATTTCATCGAAATGGGACATACCATGCCGACAGCCTACGGTCCGGAAATCGTGGAGGCTGTGGTCGAGGTCTTCAAGTCGGGTATCCGTGCCCTTGGCATAAACCGCGGTGCGGCAAAGGGAGACATCAAATATACCCGCAAGGGTGCCTTTGTCGGCGAGATTGCCGCCCGCCTTTCCGGTGGTTACATGTCGGGTTGGACCTATCCCCATTCCAGCGGTATTGAACCATCGGCAGAAGCCATAGATATTGCCTGTGGTGTTGTTCCTGCCGAGGCCAGCCCGCTCAGGGACTGGGTCTGTGCAGAGAGGGCCTTCATTTCCATTCCCGGCAAGGTGCAGGAAATCAGGAACCTCGAGTCGGCTGCCGACATCCCGGGAGTCACCGAACTGTTTTCACGCATAACTCCCGGAGACACCGTCCGTTTTCCGGTCAACAATGTGGAAAAATGCGGCAATGTGATAGCCGCAGGGCCGGACAGGGCCCAGGTGGAGTCCAGCGCGGCTACCGCCGCCCGGTCGGTCCTGATCCGTCTTCAGCCGGGAGAACCGTCAACAGCCGCTTTCCTGAACATGAATGGTCGGTCTGACCAGGGTTTGGACGAAGACTGGCCACCGTATGCCTATGGTGGAATTTCTGCCATGGTCCTGGCCTGCATGGAATCGATGCCGGATGTGTTCAGGGAGAAAAAGCCTGTCGCCAGCATCAGCATTGCGCCCTTGCAGGGTATCAATTCCGAGGCAGTACTGGATTGGCAGGGCAGGACGGTGGAACAGGGGTTGGCGGCTGTGCAGGAACTGACCGGGGTGACCATCGGGCTGGATGGAGACCTGGTGCTG
>JAVEXH010000498.1:0-2515 GCA_034004175.1 Spirochaetia bacterium | reverse complement strand
CATCACCGGGTCAAGAACAACCTGCAGATTGAAACCAGTGTCCTCAGCCTGCAGCAAGAAGGACTGGAGGATCGAAAGGCATCCGAGGCCCTTGAGGAAAGCCGCCGCCGTGTCCATGCTCTGTCCCTCATCCATGAAACCCTCTACCAGACCAGTGATTTTGCTGAAGTTGATTTTGGTACCTATGCCTCGCATCTGGTGCCTGAAATCATCGGCTCCTATCCTTCATGTAGCTCCGTCAGTATTCTTGTGGACGTCAAAACCGGTTTCCTGGCACTTCCTGTAGACCAGGCTATCCCTATGGGACTGATCCTGAGTGAACTGGCTTCCAATGCGGCCAAATACGCCTTTGCATCTGGACAACCAGGGCAGTTGAAAGTTTTTCTTGATTACAAGGACAATCAGGTCCAGATGCGGGTAGAGGATAACGGCCCCGGATTTGATCTGTCCGAAGCGAGAGCCAGAGGTGGACTGGGGCTTATGCTGATCGAAGCGCTGACGGCCCAAATAAAGGGATCTATCAACCTGGAATCGAGGGATGACACTGCTGAAGGACGGTCAGGGGAATTCCCTGGCGGCGCAACCTGGGTCCTCCGTTTCAGTTGTGACAACTGTAGAATCTCCGGAGCCCTGGATGAGAGCTTTACTGGATCGGCCACGCTTGAAGAAAAACCGGAAAACTGATGTATCCCACCGCTTCATCGCTGAGCCTGGCTTAAATGCTGCTGTATCTCCTGCTTTTAAAAGACCAGGGCACGAGGAGGACTATAACCTGGAGACAGATTCCTTCGGGCAGGATCAACTCATCTGGAAAACAATGCAAGGCACCCCGGCAGGCGCAACCGGGCCGAGGGCTGACGGTTGCGTTGCTGCCTGGTAACTTCCCGGCTATGCAGGCTGAACTGCACCTGGGTTGAGAAACAAGGGTCGCGGTTGCCCGATCAGGTCTTCTTGATGTACTTCTTGGCGTCCAGTGCAACAGCGGCGACAATGATCACGCCTTTGATGATGTACTGGTAGTACTGGTCCATGCCGATAAAGGTCATGCCATAACTGATCACCGTGAACATGAGCACCCCGGCTATGGCACCTGAAACCTTGCCAATGCCGCCGGAGAAGGATATGCCGCCTACCACGCAGGCAGCAATGGCGTCCAGTTCATATCCGAAGCCGGTGCCGTTGTTTGCGCTGCCGATGCGTGCTGCCTCAAGGAATCCGCCGACACCGTACAGCACGCCAGCCAGGATATAGGTGATGATTATGGTCTTGGCAACGTTGACACCGGACACTTTGGCGGCCTCAGGATTGCCACCTACAGCGTACAGGTTCTTGCCGAAAGTGGTCTTGTTCCACAGTATCCAGACTACAACGCTGATGACACCCGCATAGATGACCAGATTCGGAATGCCCAGGGTTTCACCGATGACAAACTCTGTATACCGGGTGTCAAAGCCGCCTATGGGCTGAGGGCCTGGAGCTCCGGAGGCAAAATAGATGGACAGAACGCCATAGAGGGTAATCATCATACCCAAGGTAGCCAGGAATGGATGTATCTTGAACTTGGCTACTACCCAGCCGTTTATGCCGCTGAAGAATGCACTGACCACACAGGCTGCCAGCAGTGGCAATACCAGAGGCAGTGCAGCCATGTCGGGATAGAAACGTGAAGCATAATCAGCCCGTTGCAGAAGGGATCCGGCTATGACCGCGGCAAAACCGACCGAACGCCCAAGGGAAAGATCAGTTCCCTGCAGGATTATTATTCCGCCCACGCCAAAAGCCAGTATCAGCCTGACCGCACTCTGAGTCAGGATATTGCGGAATACAAAGGGTGACAGGAAGGCCGGTTCACGGATTATTATGAAAATGATGATGCTGAAAATGACAATGTATATTGCATTCTTGACAAGCAACTCTTTCCATTGATCCTTGGTCATGGCAATGAATCTGCTGCGTACGCTGCCGCTCATACTTCGGCCTCCCTTGCGTTGTTGAGGTATTTTGTTGCCAGGTTGAAAATGGCGGCCTGGTCGGTTGTGGCAGTATCGACAATACCAGCCATGTACCCATTGCTCATTACCAGGATCCTGTTGGTCAGACCAATCAGTTCCGGCATTTCAGATGACACGACGATCACAGATTTACCACTCTTGGCAAGGTTTATGATCAATTGGTAAATCTCGTACTTGGCTCCTACATCTATGCCCCTGGTGGGTTCGTCAAGCAGGAGTACGTCCGGGTTGGTAAGAAGCCAACGGCCGATTATGACCTTCTGCTGATTGCCACCGCTGAGGGAGCGGATTGGCTCCCTTTTGCTGGGTGTCTTGATGCGCATGGCCTTTATCTGTTTGTCCGCATCCTCATCCATTTTGCGGTCCACAAGGAATCCCAGCTTGTTCTTGTAGGCTTGAATATTGGCGATGGTGGAATTGAAGGTGATATCCGCCATGGGATAGATACCTGTCTCACGGCGCTCTTCAGTCAGGTAGGCAAAACGGTTGCTGATAGCCTTGTT
>JAVEXH010000497.1:0-2515 GCA_034004175.1 Spirochaetia bacterium | reverse complement strand
AAATTGGTGGCAAACCCGGCTCACCGTAGCGGGCATAATAGTGCTCAACGAAAGCCTCTTTGCTCTTTTTGATCTCCTGCGCGACTTTGACGAGATCTTCTGCATGCTTCAGCACGTCCCGAAAATGAATCGAGTCCATATATGCATGCGGGCCGCACTTTATTGCAATTTCGTTCCCCCATAACGCCCGTAGCGCAACTTCAATACGCTCAATCGCAGACATCACATGTCGCCGGAGTCGATGGTCGAATTCGTATAGTCCCAGGATATGGTTGATTTCGATCGGACGAGATATCCTATGATCCCTTGTCCCATCAGGAAGTTTTCCAGACTCAAAAGGCAGTGTGTACGCTGAAAGCCGATAATACCCGATGACGTTCAGAGCACTTATTGCAGTACCCTCGTCTGGAATCAGCAGCCCCCGTTCTTTCAGACGCGAGACATGGATCTGGTTAGAATACGCTTCTTTATTTTAAATCATAGTTTGATAAAAAATAAACCCGCCGGTTTGAGCCGCCGGAACCAAAGGTCCACAAGCAAGCTTGGCGGGTGTTGTTACTATAGATATTACCATTGAACATGGTACTTATCAAGCATTTTTGATTAGTAGTATTTATCAGGAAATTGGACATTCCCTCCCACCCCCAACGATCCTGAGTATGCCAGCCCCTCCAGATTCCAGAACGCTGGATTCAGCCCCAACTCCCTCCAGGGACTGTCCCCTCACCGGCCTCCTCCCACGCTGCCCGCCCTCCTCCCGCGCAAGGGATCGCAGCGACTAGCCCGGACCGGAGCCCCACGAAGTGGCGTGAGGACCGTACTAGTCGCGTAGAGCCCGGCCGGACCGCCGCTGTGAAGCATCGGCAACCGGGTTGGCAATATCAGCTATCCGGGCCGCTGCCAACGCGGTCCGGTGCGCCCGGAAGAACCGGTACCAACCTGGAAATGGCTGCCACCCTGCCGGTATTCGGTCAAAATTGCACTAAAAAGCGGTGACCGGCCGCGCCTACATGGTGCCCATCCTTGACGCTAGGCGCCAAAACGGCTACTGTTTCTACATACTATATGGTAGCAAGCATCAGCGCCGGCGCGGCGTGCCACCCAGGCAGGCGGCCAGCGCGAAGATACACCAATCCACAAGGAGAACCTATGAGCATCATCGAATATGTAGAGGCCCGCGAGATCCTCGATTCACGCGGCAATCCCACCATAGAGGTAGATGTCGTTCTTGAAGACGGCACCGTAGGCCGTGCAGCCGTACCATCGGGTGCCAGTACCGGCATCTACGAGGCCGTGGAACTCCGGGACGGCGACAAGAAGCGCTACCTGGGCAAGGGCGTGCTCAAGGCCGTGGACAATGTGAACAACATCATAGCCGGCGAGCTCTGCGGGCTGGATGTCACCGAGCAGGTGGACCTTGACCGCACCATGATCGACCTTGACGGCACCGAGAACAAGGGCAAGCTGGGCGCAAACGCCATCCTGGGCGTTTCCATGGCCTGCTCCCGCGCAGCGGCCGAATACCTGGACATGCCTTTGTACAAATACCTCGGCGGGGCCCACACCACCCTGCTGCCGGTGCCCATGGCCAACATCATCAATGGCGGCAAGCACGCAGACAACAAGATAGACTTCCAGGAGTTCATGGTCATGCCCGTGGGCGCCGAAAGCTTCCGCGAGGCCGTGCGCATGACCGCCGAAGTCTTCCACAACCTCAAGAGCATCCTGAAGGCCAGCGGCCACAACACCTCCGTGGGCGACGAAGGCGGCTTTGCCCCCAACCTTGGCAATGAGGAAGCCCTGGACTACATCATGAAGGCCATCGAGAAGGCCGGCTACCAGCCCGGCGAGCAGATAGCCATAGCCTTGGACTGCGCCAGCTCCGAGCTCTTCGACGAGGGCGGCAAGAAGGGGTACAAGTTCTGGAAGAGCAACCCCGACAAGCTGTTCAGCGCCGACGAGATGATAGAGATGTACACCAAGTGGGTGAACAAGTACCCCATCGTGTCCATCGAGGACGGCCTGGACCAGGACGACTGGGAAGGCTACGTGAAGCTGACCAAGGCTCTGGGTAGCCGCATCCAGATCATGGGTGATGACTTCTTTGTAACCAACACCACCAGGCTCCAGAAGGGCATTGCCATGGGCGCCTGCAACTCCATCCTGATCAAGCTGAACCAGATCGGCACCGTAACCGAGACCATCGAAGCCATCAACATGGCCAAGAAGGCCGGCTACACCGCCGTCATCTCCCACCGTTCCGGCGAGACGGAAGACACCTACCTGGCCGATCTCGTGGTGGCCATGGAAACCGGCCAGATCAAGACCGGCTCGATGAGCCGAACCGACCGCATCTGCAAGTACAACCAGCTGATGCGCATCGAAGACGCCATGGAAGGCATCGCCGAGTTCGCCGGCCGCAATGCGTTCTATAACATAAAGAAATAAGCGCAACTGGGTTCCCAACAGGGGCCAGTCCCCGGCGACCGATCCCCTTCGGGGGACAGGCTCCAGA
>JAVEXH010000496.1:0-2519 GCA_034004175.1 Spirochaetia bacterium | reverse complement strand
ATATGAACCAGCATGCACATCCACCACCAGGAAACCCCGGTCGATCTGCCCCTCGCTGAATGCGTAGGCTATCGGCGAACCCGCATACATCCCCTTGGCCCCTGCGCTCTGGCAGCGGTGGAGGTGGCCCAGCGCAACATAGTCAAAATCCTCGAAGAGTGCGGTATCCACCAACTCCGCCGAACCCAGGAAGACCCGCTCCGACTCTCCCGCCGCCCCCCCGGCCGCAAAAGCATGGCAGACCAGGATGTCGGATACCAGCGGGCTTGAAGGTCCTTCCAATTCGGAGGACTGGCCAAAATCCAGCTCACCGGCGGATTCCACGCGCGTTGCAATGCCCTTCTTTCTGCCAGACGTCTTGTTGGCGCCTGAAATTCCAGGATCGACAGGATCGGCAATCATTTTCGCCTGAATCATGGAAACAGCTGCCGCAAACAGTTCTGCCTGGGAGCGGAGCAGCGATGGTTCGACTGGTTCGCCTCCTAGGAGCGGCATTGCACCGGGCAACATTTCCGGGGTCAAGGCTCCCGGGTTCAGGAAGGGCAGCAGCCAGAACCGGGCTAGCTCTCCACCGCGTTCCACGGTCACGGGCAAAACTGCGTCTTTTGCATCGGACCGTATGTGTACCCCCGACAGACCCAGAATGCCCGAAGCGAAGGCAAGGCGGGTAGCGGAGTCGTGGTTGCCGGGAATGACGGCAATCACCAGGCCAGGGTCGAGGGCCTTGAGCTCAGCCAGGAAGTCACCAAAGAGGCGGACGGCCTCGGGGGGCGGCACGGCGCGGTCAAAGACATCGCCGGCCACGATCACGGCCGCCGGTTTCTCTTCCCGCACTGCCGCTGCTACCTGGTCCAGGACCTGCCGTTGGTCGGGAAGGAGGCTGTGCTCGTAGACGCTTTTACCCAGATGCAGATCCGCAAGGTGGAAGAATTTCATATACCGCCGATCCTATACCCGGCAGAGCCGACCGTCAACGCGACTGGTATGGCATTCCACACAGTCGATGCTGAACTTACTCCGGCCGGTTTGGCCACATCGGCCTTGCGGACCCGAGCCGGGCTGTCGTACTCTGTAGATGGATCCGCAGGGACCCAAAAAAGGAGACCCTATGAGCGACGAACTGCATGGCTATTTTTTCGAGGAGATTCAGGTTGGAATGAGTGCATCCTTTGCAAAGACCGTTACCGAGGCGGACGTAGTGGCCTTTGCAGGCATTTCAGGCGACTTCAATCCCGTGCACATCAACGAAGAGTTTGCCAGCCAGACCATGTTCAAGGGCCGGATAGCCCATGGCATGCTGTCTGTCGGCTTTATTTCCACTGTACTTGGCATGAAACTGCCCGGCCCAGGTTGCATCTACGTGAATCAGAGCCTCAAGTTCAAGGCTCCCGTGCGTATTGGTGATACAGTAACAGCCAAGGTCGAGGTCCTGTCGACGGTGCCCGAGAAAAAATTCGTGGTACTTAAAACCAGTTGTACCGTCGCTGGCAAGACAGTAATCGATGGCGAGGCCACCCTCATGGTGCCCTCGAAGAGCTGAGTCGTCAACAAGAAACCGGGTTAGCTCGACAGTTTTCGTGCACGGAAGAAAAGGGGGATATAAATGGCTGGATCATTGATACGCATGCGCATGAGCGCCCATGACGCACACTACGGTGGCAACCTGGTGGACGGTGCAAAGATGCTGCAACTCTTCGGGGATGTGGCGACCGAACTCCTGATACGCCATGACGGCGACGAGGGCTTGTTCGCTGGATACGAGCAGGTGGAGTTCCTGGCTCCGGTCTATGCCGGTGACTACATAGAAGCCAGCGGCGAGATAACCAAGGTGGGCAACTCATCACGCAAGATGAGCTTCGAAGCCCGCAAGGTAATCGTGCCCCGGACTGATATAAATGAATCCGCAGCGGATGTGCTGGCTGAGCCTGTGGTTGTCTGCCGTGCGGTAGGCACCTGTGTGGTCCCCAAGGACAAACAGCGCCAGGTGTCACGATAATCGGGAACAAGCCGGGAATCCGTCATGGATAGCAAGAACAGACTTCCTATGCCCCTGGCGGTACTCTTTATCGTGCTGTCCAGTTCATGTGCCGCCGCCCCCGGACCTCGCCCTACTGACCCGGTACCACACATGCCAACAGGTGATGCGTACCATGAACCAACACCGTCCCTGATCCGGGATACAATTGTCAATGGAGGCCTGTCCCTGATAGGCCAGGAAACCCTGGTGGTGAAGGGTGTCACCTATCCTTCGGATTGCACCGGTGTTGTCCGTGCCGCGTATGCCTTTGCGGACATAGATCTCGCGTACCGGTTCGGACGTTACAATGGCAACGGCGTGCGCAGGATATACATGACCCTGCATGACCAGGGCTTGCTGTACGCAACCTCATACCCGGCTCCAGGGGACATCATCTTCTGGGACAACACCTGGGACGCGGATGGCAACAAACTGGCTGACGATGAACTGACCCATAGCGGCCTGGTTGTAGCGTCAGAACAGGATGGTTCGATTTTGTACC
>JAVEXH010000048.1:0-11340 GCA_034004175.1 Spirochaetia bacterium | reverse complement strand
CAGCCCGACACCCATGGGAACGATGATATCCGCCAGGCCCAAGAATCCGGAGACAACGAGGGCAATGCAAACTGCGGCACCAGTTGCCAGACTTGCAATCAAGGGTGACAAGGCAGCCCGCAGGCCTGCTCCACCTCTCTTGTTTTTACTCATGCTGGAATAATCGCACATAGAAGCCTGGGAAGCAATATTTACCGCCTGGAAGAATCAGGGGGATGCACCGGCACAGGTGTCGGACAGGGAATTCAGTCCGGAAGATACTCAGTGCTGATGTGGCGCAGGGATTCAAGCAGATTGCGCTTGGCCTGGGAAGAACCACCAGTCAAGGCCTCGACACGGCTGCGGACACGGTCCCGCTCGGAGCGGTCGTTGTAGCCACAGGAACAGGTGGTGGCCAGGATGCCGAGTTCTCCCGCAAGTTCCAGGATCTGCCGCTCCTCCACAAGGTACAGGGGCCGTATGACCCGGACAGGGTATTTCCGGTACTGCACCACCGGGGGCATGGTGGACAGCTCGGCCTTGCGCATCATATTCATGAACAGGGTCTCCAGCACGTCATCCAGATGGTGGCCAAGGGCGACTGCCGTGTAGCCATGCTCCATGGCGTACCTGAAAAGCTCGGTGCGCCGCTGGGTGCTGCACCAGTAGCAGTTCATCTTACGGCCAGGCTTCAGCCTGCCTATCACTGCCACATCGATGGTGACCAGAGGCACGCCCCAGGCAGCATACTCTTCCGCCAGCCTGGCCGACATGGCATCGGGAGAGAAGTCGTTGCGTATGTGCAAGGCGCAGAGTTCTGCGTCCAGGCGGCCCTGGCTGCGCTTGTGGGCAAGGTCCCTGGCCAGGATGGCCGAATCCTTGCCTCCCGAGGCTCCCAGGAGTATGCGTTCCCCGGGGCGGACCATGTCCCAGGTCTTCAGGGCTTTGACGATGAGGCCGTCTACGGCGTGGGCTATGCTCTTGTGCATGTGAAGGAACCTGTAGCAGGGGGGACGAGCCTGAGTCCCTGTATACTGAATGCTGAAAAATCTTCGGTATTGCCGGTGGCAAGCTCTGCATTGGAGACTATGGCAGCCGCCGCGATCATGGCGTCAACCCGCAAATGACGCTTCCGGCCTATGGCATTGAAAAGCCTCGCCGACTCTACCGCCTGGGCTGCCGTGAAGGGCAGGATCCGATCCTGCAGCAAAGCCTGGATGACCAGGATGCCCTCGTCATCCACCGGGCCACAGAGGAACTCGTACCAGACCACACTGGACGTGCAGAGGCCTTCGCCGGATTTGAACCAGTCTGTCACCTTTCGGGATTCCACGCTGCCGGACACCAGGGTCCGGATGAGGTAATTGGTATCCAGGAAGATCATGAGCGGCCCCAGTCAGCGCGGTTCTCGGCAACTTCTTCAATATACTCTGCAGCCTTTCGGGCATCGAGACCGCCCCGTTTGTGGTATGACCCCAGCCGTCCCAGTGCGGCATCTGTTCCGGCTTTAGCCTCGGCCTCGGCATTCTCGATGGCCCTGCGCACGACTTCGGCCTGGGAGACCTGCCAGAGACTGGCAAGTTTCCTGAGCCTGAGAATTGTAGCTTCATCCAGTGCAAAACTGGTGCGGTGTTCCATGACTGCCATACCATAAGTATGTACCATAACAACCAGAAATGCAAGTCCAGCTTGCCTGCTCCTCACAACGGGTCTACACTTTGCCAACAGAATGCCATGCCCGGAGGGTCCGATGGACATCAGCCAGGTTTTGCCCGGAGACAATGCTGCCATCAAGCGCTTCATCGAATTTCCCTTCCACCTCTACAGAGGCGAGGAACTATGGGTCCCACCCCTCGCAAGCGAGTTGCGCTCATACCTGACCCGGAAGCATCCGTTCTTTGCCCACTCCGACGCAGCCTTTTTCCTTGCCTGGCAGGACAATGCGGTGGCAGGCCGGATTGCAGTCATCGAGAACCAGGCCTACAACAGGCACCATGGTACAAACACGGCCTTTTTCGGCTTCTTCGAGTGCATCGATGATGAGGTGACAGCCCAGGCACTGCTGGATTCGGCAACTGGCTGGGCAAAGGCACGTGGACTAACATCCATACTGGGGCCCAAGGGTTTTGTACGCTCCGCCGGAACCGGCTTGCTGGTGGAAGGCTTCGACCAGTTCCCTGCTCTGGGAATTGCATGGAATTACCCCTATTACGACCGTTTGCTGACCAAGGCAGGGTTCACCAAGACGGCTGACTATCTTTCCGGATGGCTGGACCGCTCTGCCAAGGGCGACGAACGACTGTACCGGGTTGCCGAGATTGCCAGGAAGCGGGGCAACTTTGTGATCCGGGCCTTCGGCAGCCGCAGGGAACTGAAGGCCGTACTGCCCGCAGTGAAGCGCATCCAGCACGAGGCCTTTGCGGACAATCCGAATTACGTGCCGTCCACCGATGCCGAGTTCGACCTGATGGCAAAAAACCTGATGTTCGTGGCAGACCTGTCCATCGTTCGCTTCATAGAGAAAGACGGAGAACTAGCTGGCTTCATGAATGCCTACCCCAACCTGGGCCGGGCCTTCCAGAAGGCCCGGGGTAGACTGTGGCCCCTGGGTTGGCTATACATCCTGCTTGAGCGGTCACGATCCCTGACCCTGGACCTGAATGGTGTGGGTATCCTGCCCAAGTACCAGAAACAAGGCGGGGATGCCATCCTGTTCACCGAACTGGAGCGGAGGATACGGGCGTCACGGTACGAGAATATCGACTTCATCCAGGTGAATGAGGACAATTTCCTGAGCAAGTCGGGCATAGAGCACTTCAAGGTACGCTGGGCCAAGCGACACCGGGTGTACCAGCGTGAAATCAAGGATACACCATCAGAAATCATTGAATAATCCGGAGGAAATCATGTACACAGGCGGCAGGTCGACGAAGCTGGGTTTCTGGAAGAAGGTAGCCTATGGCGGCGGCGATTTCGGGCGGGCCAGCTTCAATACGCTGCGCATGTTCTTCTACGCCATCTTCCTGACCGATGTGGTAGGCCTGAACCTTCTGCTGGCCTCAGGAGCAGCTTTCGTTGCGATCCTGTGGGACGCAATAAACGATCCGCTGGTCGGGTTCATATCCGACCGGGCAAGGACGCGCTGGGGTCGCAGGCGGCCGTTCTTCCTCTGGTTTGCCGTACCCTTCGGCCTGGCCTTTGTACTGCTGTGGTGGGCTCCGCCCTGGCAGTCCCAGATCCTGCTGATGGTGCACGTCACCCTGGCCTTCATGATAGCAGACACCATGCAGACCCTGGTCAGTGTGCCCTACCTGGCCCTGGGACCCGAACTGGCGCCGGGCTACGACGAGCGGACGTCCCTGACCACCTTCAGGATGTTCTTCAACCTGCTTGCATCCCTGGTGGCTGCCGGCATCGGGCCGACCATCCTTGACCTGACCCTTGAAGCCGGCCTGAGCCCGCAGCAGGGTTACCTGATACTCGGGGCCATCTTCGGTGGGGCTGCCATGGTCCCCTTCCTCCTGCTGTTCGCGTTCATCCGCGAGGCTCCCCTGCCCGAGAAGACCACAGAAGCCGGAAAAGGCTTCAGGGCAACCCTGGGCGAACTCTGGAGCAATATGCCCTTCCGCTTTGCGGGCGGCATCTACGTGCTCAACTGGATATCCTTCGACCTCCTGGCTCTGATGCTGCCCTTCTACCTGCTGTACTGGCTGGGCGAGGGAGACCTGCTGGCCAAGGTCAGCCTGTTCGGCCTGCGCATGGTTCCCGAGACTGCAACCTTCGGCCTCCTGCTGATTACCGCAACCCTGACCCTGCCGCTCTGGAACATCGTTTCCCGCAGGACATCCAAACGCTTTGCATACGTACTGGGCATGAGCTTGTGGGTGGTGGTGCAGCTGCTCATCTGGAGTGTGGCGCCGGGCAGGATAACCGCCATACTGTGGCTGGCGGTTCTGGCAGGTTTCATGACCTCCAACGCCCACGTCGTACCGGAGTCCATGTTCCCCGACGTGATAGACTGGGACGAACTGCGCTCCGGTAGCCGCCGGGAGGGCCTGTACTACGGCGCAGTCAACTTCATCCGCAAGCTGTCCAGCGCCCTGGCCACCTTCCTGGCCCTGCAGATACTGGGCTGGTCCGGCTACACCGCCCCGCCCGAGGGAGCACGGGTATTCATGCAGCCAGACAGCGCCCTCAAGGCCATACATTTCCTGACCGGTCCGGGAGTCATACTACTCATCATCCCGGCCATAGTACTGACTGTCTTCTTTCCCATGGACCGGAAGAAGCATGAGCGGATCGGGGTGCTGATCATGAAGCGCAGGAACCGGAAGCTGGGGGACATGACCAAGGCAGGCAGATGATCATGCCAGGGAAGGAATGATTTCGGGATACGGAACGCCTGTTCCAATCGATACTGGCCCCGTTCACACGGCGGAAGTGGAGGGCGGCCAGCACCAGAACGGGTCCGACGCTGGCCATCACAGCCTAGCGCTGCCGGGGGTTGAGTTTGTCGAAGAAATTCATGCGGGATCGGGCGGATCAAGATCCTCCCTTATCTCAACTCAGAGGTGCAGTGTGGACAGCGAGTGGCCTGGATCGGGATAGCCGTGAAGCAGCGCGGGCATTCCTTGGTGGTCGGCGCGGCCGGTGCGGAGGCGGGCTTCCGGTTCAGGTGGTTGATTCCCTTGACCATCAGAAAGATCACCAGGGCGATGATGACGAAATCGATGACATTGTTTATAAAGAGACCATAGGCCACGTTGGCGCTGCCTACCGTGACCGACAGGCTGCTGAAGTCGACCCCGCCGATCAGCAGGCCGATCAACGGCATCAGGATGTCGTTTACCAGCGAAGCGACAATCTTGCCGAAGGCGCCGCCGATGATCACGCCTACCGCCAGATCCATGACGTTGCCGCGCAGGGCGAAAGCTTTGAATTCCTTGAACATTGTTGTGCTCCTCCACAGGACAGGATAAAGCTGTTTAATAGTAGTGTCGGGGCAGTGGGCTGTAAACGCAAGTGCCCCGCTGTTGTAGTATCTTGCCAGGACCCTATCCTCAGGGAGGCCCGGGAGGTCCACACCTCATGCGTTTTCCCGCCTGACCGGCCTGCTGGTCACACTGGATCACGCCGGCACTTCTTCCTCCACGCCCAGGAACTGGCTCCTGTACAGATCCGCATAGAAGCCGTTGGCGGCCAGCAGGCTTTCGTGGTTGCCCTTCTCCACAATGCGGCCCTCGTTCATGACCAGTATGGTGTGGGCATCCCGTATGGTGGACAAGCGGTGGGCTATGACAAAGCTGGTCCGGCCTTCCATCAGGCGCTCCATGGCCTTGCGGACCACGGTCTCGGTGCGGGTGTCCACGGAACTGGTGGCCTCGTCCAGGATGAGCATGCGGGGGTCGGCGATGAAGGCCCTGGCTATGGTCAGAAGCTGGCGCTGGCCCTGGGACAGGTTGGAAGCCTCCTCGTTCAGGACAGTGTCGTAGCCCTCCGGCAGGACGCGTATGAAGTGGTCGGCATGGGCGGCTGTAGCCGCAGCGATCACTTCCTCATCGGTGGCGCCGTCCCGGCCATAGGCTATGTTATCCCGTATGGTACCGCCGAAGAGCCAGGCATCCTGGAGCACCATGCCGAAGGAGCGCCTGAGGGTGCCCCGGGGCACATCGCGGATGTCAACCCCGCCGACGGTGATTTGGCCTCCCTGCAGTTCGTAGAAACGCATGAGCAGGTTGACCAGGGTCGTCTTGCCCGCACCGGTAGGGCCTACGATGGCTATGGCCTGCCCGCAAGGAGCTTCCAGTGACAGGCCTTCGATCAGCAGCTTGTCGCCGGAATAGCCAAAGGAAATGTTCTGGAAGGACACATCGCCACAAGCTGCCTTGAAGGCGGTTACCGCCGGTGAGACTGCAGTTGCCGGGGACAGAGCCGACTCCGGGGACAGAGCCGGCGTCAGGGACGACTCCGGGGACAGAGCCGGTGAGTCCGCACTCTCCTCAGCCTCGTCCAGAACCTCGAATACCCGCTCGGAGGCGGCCAGAGTGGATTGCAGGATATTGGCTATGTTGGCAGTCTGGATGATGGGATGGGTGAACTGTCTGGCGTACTGGATGAAGGCCTGGATATCACCCAGGCTGATCAGACGCCTGGCAGCCATCACGCCACCGATTGCAGCTATCAATACATACCCAAGGTTGTTTATGAAATTCATGATGGGCATGAGTATGCCGCTGACGAACTGGGCCTTCCAGGCGACACCATACAGGCGTCCGTTCACCTCGTCGAAGCGCTGTACGGATTGTTTTTCATATCCGAAGGCCTTTACCACTGGATGGCCGGAATACATCTCCTCCACATGACCGTTGAGCTCTCCCAGGAATTTCTGCTGGGCCTTGTAATAACGTTGCGAGCGCTTGGCTATGACGGTGGTTACCAGCACGTAAAAGGGCAGGGTACCGATGGCCACCAGGGACAATTGCCAACTGATGCTGAACATCATGGCCACACTGCCCACCAGGGTGACCACTGCGGTGATCATCTGCACCAGGCTCTGCTGGAGGGTGTTGGCGATGACGTCCACATCATTGGTCACCCGGGAGAGGATCTCGCCATGGGTCCTGCCGTCGAAGTAGCTCAGGGGAAGCCGGGCCAGCTTCTGGTCTATGGCCTTGCGGAAGGAGTAGACCGTGTTCTGGGAGACCCTGGCCATAACGAGCTGGGTCGCGTAACTGAAGGCCGCCGATGCAAGGTACAGCCCCAGGAGCACCAGAAGGATGCTGCCGACCTTTCCGTAGTCGATACCTGCCCCGGGCAAGCCCCTGGCCTTTGCAACTATCCCATCGTGCAGGATGGTTATGGACTGGCCGAGTATTCTGGGGCCAGCCACCGAGAAAACCGTACTCAGGATGGCCATGCCGAAGACACCCAGGATGGCGGCCCGGTGGGGCTTCAGATAGCTGGCCAGACGACGCAGGGTACCCCCGAAATCCTTGGCTTTCTCCGTGGGCACGCCGAAACCACCTGGTCCATGTGCTCCGGGACCCCGACCCAGGGCTGCACCGGGTCTGGCCATGGGATTGTTGTCACGTTGGCTTCCCGCTCCCGGGCCAGGCACATTGTAGCCACCACTTGTGCCCTTGGTATTTCCGCTGGTGCTCATACCGCTTCCTCCGCCGACATCTGGGAGGCCACGATCTCCCGGTACACTTCACAGCTGGCCAGGAGTTCCTGATGGGTACCCCGGCCGACTATCCGTCCCTCGTCCAGAACTATGATCTGGTCGGCATCCCGTATGGTGCCCACCCGCTGGGCCACGATGATCACCGTGGCATCCACTGTCTTCCTACGCAGGGCAGCACGCAACCTGGCGTCGGTCTTGAAATCCAGGGCGGAGAAACTGTCGTCAAAGAGGTAGATGCGCGGCCGCTTGGCCAGGGCCCGGCCAATGGCCAGGCGCTGTTTCTGTCCGCCGGAGATATTGGCACCCCCCTGGGAAATGGCCGCTGCCATGCCCCCTTCTTTCTCCGCGATGAAGTCCGAGGCCTGGGCAGTCTCCGCCGCTTCTGCCAGTTCTGCCTCCGTTGCTCCGGGGCGACCGAAGCGCAGGTTGCTTTCCACGGTGCCCGAGAACAGTATGGGCCGCTGGGTAGCCAGGCCAAGGCCGGAGCGCAGCTCGTCCTGGGTCTGCTGGCGGACATCGATGCCGTCCACGAGCACTTCTCCCGAGTCTGCGTCGTAGAAGCGCGCGATCAGGTTGATGAGGGTGCTCTTGCCCGAACCGGTGCCTCCTATGATGGCCGTGGTGGTTCCCGGCTCGGCAGTAAAGGATATGTCCCGGATCGCCGGCTCTGCCCCCGCGCCGTAACCGAAGCTGACATTGCGGAACTCCACCCGGCCAACAGCCTGGGCAGGCAGGAGGGGTGCCACGGGGTCGACTATCTCCGGCTGTACATCCAGCACCTCGTTGATGCGGATGGCCGAGGCCTGAGCCCGTGGTACCATGATGAAGATGACCGATACCATGATGACCGAGAACATGATCTGCGTTGCGTATTGTATGAAGGCCATCAGGGAGCCTATCTGCACATCGCCCTTGCCGATGGCCAGGCCGCCGAACCAGACTATCATGATGGTTGTCAGGTTCATCATCAGCATGATGAAGGGGAAGAGGAAGGCCATCAGGTAGTTCACCTTGAGGGTGGTTGCGGTCAGGTCGGTATTGGCGGCGTCGAAGCGTCTGTGCTCGTACTCCACCCGGTCAAAGGCCCGTACCACCCGGATGCCGGTGAGATTCTCCCGCATGACGCGGTTCAGGGCATCGAGCTTGGTCTGGATGGCCTTGAAGAGGGGCATACCCTTGAGAGCCAGCAGGATGATGGCCAGAGCCAGCACCGGCAGGACGACCAGAAGTATCCAGGACAGTCTGGGCTCCGTGGAGAGGGCCATCACGATGCCCCCGAAGGCCATCATGGGCGCATGGGCCATCATGCGCTGCATCATGAACACCACCTGCTGGACCTGGGTGATGTCATTGGTCGTGCGTGTGATGAGCGACGAGGTACCGAAGCGATCCAGTTCCCGAAGGGAGAAGGAGCTTACCCTGGAAAAAACCCGGGAACGCAGGTCGCGGCCAAAGCCCATGGCAGTGCGGGATGCCAGGAAGCCACCAGTGAGGCTGGCCACGATGCCGGCAAAGGCCACGACCAGCATGGTGCCGCCGATTTTCCAGATGGCCGCCACATCGCCCTTGGCAACCCCTTGGTCGACTATTGTCGCCATCATGGCTGGCAGACTCAGCTCCGCTATGGCACTGGCAAACACCAGGGCAAGGGTTGCTACTATGGACAGCGTGTAAGGTCGCAGCTGCTTGAACAGTCTGAGCATGGTTTACTTCTCTCCTTCTTGTACATGGAACGGATATCCAGGTTGATGGGACTGATTGCCATGGTGATGGCATGAACAATCCCTGCCATGACGCTGGCCAAGGAACTCCGCTGCCTTTGATAAAAGCTCTGCCAGCTTTTCGCTGTCTGCCGTGCCGAGGTGGGCTACCAGAGCCTCACTCTCGTCCATGGCACGGGAGTGAAAGGAGCCGGCAAGCTCCTTGCCTGCAGTCGATAGCCGGACCCGTATGGCTCGCCGGTCTGCAGTGTCGGCAAACCGTTCCACCAAGCCACGGGACTCCAGCGCGTCCACCAACTGGGTAACCGTGGGCGGCTTCACACCCAGCCAGGCGGCCAGGTCGCCGACCCGCAGGCCGGCATCCGGAGCAGACCCGGCATCCGGCCTCTGCCAGGAATTACCAGCCGCGTCGGCCTTGTGGGCCTCATGGGCCAGACGGTGGATCAGCTGGAACTCGCCGGGCCTGGCCGCATGGCCGAAGCCCGGCCGTCGTTTGAAAGGGCCCACCGCACGGAAGGCTTCGAAGAGGCGTTCGGCAATCAGCCGCGTGGTATCATCATTACCGGAATCCATATACCTCCATTATTAGGCAGGCTAATAGTTAGCATACCTAACTATATCTGGTCAAGAGACAATCCCGGCCCCGCAGTCACGCACGCCTCTGCCACGGTATATTGCACGCATGCCCTTCCTACCCACGACACAAACAGAACTAAGGAACAGGCGCCTTGACGCCGTCGATTTTGTCATAGTCTCAGGCGACGCCTACGTCGACCATCCGTCCTTCGGCTCTGCCCTGATAGGGCGGCTGCTTGAAAGCCAGGGTTACACCGTGGGCATCATTGCCCGGCCCGATCCTGCGGATGTGGAAGCCTTCCGGGCACTCGGCCGGCCACGCCTGGCCTTCATGGTTACCGGTGGGGCGGTGGACTCGATGGTCAGCAAGTACACAGCCAACCGCAAGCCCCGCTCGGAGGACGAATACTCACCGGGCGGCAAGCCAGAGCTGTGCCGTGGCGCAGACGGCTCCATACGCTCGTTTTCGGTGAACGGCAAGCCAGCATCGGCCAGGCCTGACAGGGCAGTCATAGCCTACGCCGGCAAGTGCCGGGAAGCCTTCAAGGGCGTGCCGGTGGTGCTCGGCGGACTGGAAGCCAGCCTCCGCCGGCTGTCCCACTACGACTACCTCTCGGACACCGTGCGCAAGCCCATCATCCTGGATGCCAAGGCAGACCTCCTGGTCTACGGCATGGCCGAACAGGCGATCACCGAAGTAGCCAGGCGCCTGGCAGCTGCGGCTGGGGTGGGGGCGGCAAAGGCTGCCGGAACGGGGACAGAGCCCGCCGGGACAGAGCTCGCCGGGACAGGACCCGGTGGAACAGGCTCCGGAGGCGTGTCCGCCCTGCTGCGGGGCATACCAGGCACGGTCTGGCGCACATCAAGGGAGGCCGAATTACCCATTGGCGCAATCCGCCTGCCACCCCACGCTACAGCCGCGGCAGATCCCCTGGTTTTTGCGAAGGCCTTTGCCGTGCAGTACCGGAATACCGATCCTGCCAGCGCCGCCGTGCTGGCCGAGGAGGCCGCGGGGCAGTTTGCGGTGCAGGAAAAGCCGGCCCCTCCCCTGGACAGGGCCGGGCTGGACCGCCTGTACAGCTTGCCTTTCATGCGGGCTTGGCATCCCGACTACAACCGGCATGGGGGCATACCAGCCTTCGAGGAAGTGAAATTCTCCCTGGCTTCCAGCCGAGGCTGTTACGGCGCCTGCGCCTTCTGCTCCCTGGCCTTCCACCAGGGCCGCATCGTATCCAGCCGCTCGAAAGAGTCCCTGGTGGCCGAGGCGGGCATTCTGGCGGGCCACAAGGATTTCAAGGGGTACATACAGGACGTGGGCGGCCCCACGGCCAACTTCCGCGGCCCGGCATGCGACAAACAGGCTGGGGGGGGCAGAGCTGCCGTCGGCAACAAAGCCGGAGGTGGGGACAGAGCTGCCCCGAGTGCCTGTGTGGACCGCCGCTGCCTTGCTCCCGAGCCCTGCCCCGCCCTGAAGGTTGACCACCGTGACTATCTTTCGGTTCTCCGTGCCCTGCGTGCTGTACCGGGGATAAAGAAGGTCTTCGTACGTTCGGGGATACGCTTCGACTATGTGATGGCCGACAAAAAACAGGATTTCCTGACCGAACTGGCGCAATACCATGTCTCCGGTCAGCTGAAGGTAGCTCCGGAACATGTGTCCGACCGCGTCCTGAAGCTGATGGGCAAGCCGAAGCACCAGGTCTACGATGCCTTTGCCAAACGCTGGGCCGAGATCAACCGGAACCTGGATCTGAAGCAATACCTGGTGCCGTACTTCATAGCCTCCCATCCCGGGGCGACAATTGAAGATGCAATAGAGCTGGCTGAATACCTCCGTGACTCCGGCTTTGTGCCCGACCAGGTGCAGGACTTCTACCCCAC